>JAKCAB010000345.1 GCA_021839785.1 bacterium
TCAACACGTCGGGATCTTCGCGCAACGCGTCCAGCAAGGCCTGCTCGAACGAGGGCGTGTCGCGTCCGACTTCGCGCTGGCGGATGAAGGCCCGGCGCGGACGAAAGCTGTACTCGATCGGATTTTCGATCGTCACGATGTGGCGGGCTTCGGTGAGATTGATCTCCTGGATGAGCGCCGCGAGCGTGGAGGACTTGCCGCTACCGGTCGGGCCGGAGATCAAGACGAGGCCGTTGGTCGGGGCCACCAGTTTCTTGAGGTCCGGGTGGAGGTTCAGGCGTTCGATGGTGGCCTGGAACGCCGAGAGAAGGCGGATGGCCAACCCGATGCCCCGCGCGGTGTGGAGGAGGTTGATGCGACAGCGCACGCCGGCGACGGTCTTGGAAAAATCGAACGACCGCTGGGTCAAGAAGCCCGGCCAGAGTTCGGGGCCCACCAATTGACTGGCCAGCGCAGTGAGGGCGCCGGCGGGCACGGGATCGCCTTGGATTTGCAGGGCGCCGCGGATTCGAACCGCCGCGGGCAAGCCGGCTTCGAGGTGCAAATCGCTCGCGCCTTGGGCATGAGCGGAGGCGATCAAGTCGTCGAGATTCATGGTCGGTAAATGCGCCGCAACGCCTGGCTTATCAACACGAGCCACGCCGAAGGGTTGCGGAGCGGACGTGCGCGCGAACTCGTCGTGGCCCCGGAACCGCCGGTCACAGCGGCCGCACCCAGACGTTGCGGTAGCGGACCGGATTGCCGTGATCCTGCAGGACCAACGGGCCTTTGCCGCTGGCGGACACGTTCCCGAAAACGGCCGCCGTGGTCGAAGCCTTGATCGGGACGTGATCTTGAACCAGCACGCCGTTTTGTATCACCGTGAAACTGCCGGGCAGCATGGTTTTGCCGTCGCCGGCCGGCTTGGGCGCGTGAAAGATGATGTCGTATTTTTGCCATTCGCCCGGCTTGCGACACGCGTTCGCCAGCGGCGCGAAGTTGCCGTAAAAGGCACCCGCCTGGCCGTCCGGGTAGGTCTTGTTCTGGTAGCTGTCCAAAACCTGAATTTCATAACGCCCCTGCAAATAAACCCCGCTGTTGCCGCGGTCCTGGCCGTCACCGTTGACCGCGGCCGGCGAGGCCCATTCCACGTGCACCTGGCAGTCGCCAAATTCTTCCTTGCTGAGGATGTTGCCGGTGCCGTTCACCTCGGCATGGCCGTCGGCGACTTTCCACCTCGCCGGCCCGCCGCGGCCGTCGGTCCAATGCGCAAGGTCGTGGCCATCGAAGAGGACGATGGCGTCCGAAGGCGGACTGCCGTTCTGGCCGGGGGTGACGATTCGGGGTTCGGGCGGCTCCGCCGCTTGAAGCGCGAGCGCAGCCACCGCGTTGAGGACGAGCCAGCAGATCTTCATAAAACGAACGCCGGGTCGATCAAGTCGCCGCCGGCGCGGGAATCAAGCCCGACTTGCGCGCGTAATTGAAAATGCCGCCGGCATCGACCACCGGGCGGACTTCGCCGAGCGGTTTCAGCCGATGCACCTTGCCGGTGGCCGCGAGCGTGACGGTGCCTTGGCCAAGATCCACGGTGACCACGTCGCCCGTCTTGACCGAATCGCAGAGGCGTTCCGTCAGATCGCACGGATAAAGTTCGCCGGTGGCGAGGCAGTTACGGAAGAAAATGCGCGCGAAGCTCTCCGCCAGCACCACGCGGCAACCGGCCGAGCCCAGGGCGATCGGCGCGTGCTCGCGCGAGCTGCCGCAGCCGAAGTTGCGGCCGGCTACAATAATCGGGTAAGTCGAATCAAGCTGGCCTTCCTTGACGAAGCGAATCGGGTACTGCGATTCCGGCAGGCCGCAGAGCGCGTAGGAACCGAGTTTTTCGTACTCCGCCGGGATCGTGGGCACCAGCGTGAGGTACTGCGCCGGAATGATCTGGTCAGTGTCGATGTTGTCCCGCACCACGAAAACCGGCCCGCTGAAAACAGATTGCATGGCCGCAGTCTGGTCCCGCCGGTGGGGGTTATCAAGTGTGCACTCAACGACTCAGCCCGCCGATCCGCGAAGGAACCGGCGGGCTGGAAGCGGCGCAGGCGCGGTGACCGCCGCGCGAAGGAGCGCGATCAAGGCTGTTCGGCGAGGAGTTTCTCCACCTTTTCCTCGAGTTTGCCGCGCGCGTTCTGGTCGCGCAGGATGCCCTTCTTGTCGAGCAACCACATGGCCGGAATCGCGTTGATGCCGAATTCCTCGCCGTATTTGTTCTGCCAGCCTTTGCCGTCGAAGTATTGCGGCCAGGCCATCTTTTCCTTTTCCACAAACGCGGTCAGCGCGTCCTTCTTCTGGTCGAAACTGATGCCGACGATCTCGAAGCCTTTCGGGTGCAGTTTCTCGTAGGTCTTTTTGACGTTGGGCAACTCGGCCACGCACGGTCCGCACCAGGTGGCCCAGAAGTCGATCAGCACCACCTTGCCTTTGAGTTTCTCGACGTCCACTTCGCGGCCGTCAACCGCGGTGAACTTGAGGGTGACCGGTTTGCCGACGGCATCCAATTTCTTCAACATGCCTTTGGCCATCTCGCGGACCTGCTCCGGGGCGTTTTCGTTCTCGCTCAACTCCGTGGCCAGCTTGCGCGCGGCGTCGCCTTCCAGTTCCCCGGCGACGGAGACGAGCATCTGATACGGGATTTCGCTCTTCGGAAATTCCTTGAGCAACGCGCGCGCGCCCTTCTGGAACTCGGCGTTGAACGTTTCCGGATTCTTCATGGCGTCGCGCTGAATCTGTTGCGCGCGCATCATGACCTTTTCCTCTGTGGGAGTATTCGGGTCGTTCAGCCGGTCTTTTTCCAGCTTGGCCAGCCGCTCGGTCACGTTGGTGTTCCCCAGGCGCTGCGCGGTCTGAAGGAGGCTCAATTCCATCCGGCGGGCGTCCGCGGCGTGGGCATCCTGCGGGAACTTGGTGAGGTAATCCTTGGCCTTGTCGGCCACGGAGACGGCGAACTCGCCGACCTTTTTCATGAAGGCGTCGCGTTCCTCGGAAGTGGGTTCCTTCTCGGCCCATTCCTTGGGTTGAGCCGGGGGTTGCAGCGCCGCCCGGAGATCCTGCCAGGCTTTCTCCGCCTCCGGGCTGGAAGCCGTCGCGGCCGGGGGAGCCGGCGGCTGCTCGGCCGACCGTGCCGGGCTGGGAACCGCGAGTGCGACTAACAGCAAGGCCGCAGCGAGTTGCCGGCGGCACCGTTTGGACAAGTGGGGCTCTGCCGTTCCGGCAGTGCGCAGCGATGTTCGTTTATGCACGGACTACTATTCTCAGATGCCCGCACGTTTGGCGACTAGTTTCTTGACCCGCGAACGACGGCTTGGCGGCCGCGGTCGGACCGGCCGTGCCTTCCGGTCAGAACGCCAACCGCGTTGGTCGTTCCTGAAGCTGGCGGGTCCACCGCGAAACGGAACTCGGCGCGCCTTGAACGCTTCGAGGTCCAGCCGGGGCCGGCGCCGTTTGCCGAGGCGGGCGAAGTAATCGGTCATGCCGGCCGGGCAGGGCCGGGGAGGGTCAGGCACTGAAGCTTTGGCCGCACGAACAAGTCGAAGCCGCGTTCGGGTTCTTCACCCTGAAGCCGCCTTCCTGGAGGGCCTCGACGTAATCCAGTTCGGACCCGGTCAGGTACAGCGCGCTCTTCGGATCCACGACGACCTTGAGGCCGGCGCTTTCGACGAGAATGTCGCGGCTGGCGGGCGCGTCCTGCAAATCCATCTCGTACTGGAGCCCGGAACAGCCGCCGCCCACCACCGCCACGCGCAACACGCCCGCGGCCCGGCCTTGCTTGGCCAGCAAGGCGCGCACGCGCGCCGCCGCCGCCGGGGTGACCTTGATCAGGCGCTCGTCGCCGACCCGGAAACCCGGCGTCGCTTGAGTCGTTGTTGGCGAGGATGCAAGCATAGCGATCTAACCCGGAAATTGTGGCGCGGTCGCCGAGGCGTCAAACGGCTCGCACCGTGGCCGGAGATTTTCGCGGAGCGAGGCGGAGGTTGCGGTCCCCGCCTCGCGGAGCGTAGGTCGGCCGCTCAGTTTTGCAGGGCCTCAAACACCTTGCCGACCATCTTTTCGCTGGGCTTGAGCGTCTTGGAGCCTCGTTGCCACTTGGCCGGGCAGGCTTCGTCCGGGTGCTGGGCCAGGTAGGCGTTCGCCTCCATCTTGCGAAGCAATTCGTCGGCGTTCCGGCCCACGTTGTAGAAGTTCACTTCCGAGGAAACCAGCTTGCCTTCCGGGTTGATGATGAAAGTGCCGCGCAGCGCCAAACCGGTGGCCGCGTCGTACACGCCGAAGAGACGCGAGATGGCGCCGGAGGGGTCGGCGGCCATCGGGCAGGACAACTGGGCCAGGAGTTTCTCGGAATTGCGCCAGGCCAGATGCGAGAACTTGGTGTCGGTGGAGACCGAGGCGACTTCCGCGCCCAGGGCCTTGAGCGCTTCGTACTTCTCCGCCAGATCGGCGAGTTCGGTCGGGCAAACGAACGTGAAATCGGCCGGGTAAAACACCAGGATGGTCCACTTCAACTGTTCTCGTAACCGGGCCAGGGACAGCTTGCCGAACTGACCTTCGGCCGGATTGTAAGTCTCCATCTCGAAATCGGGGACTGTGTCACCGACGTGTAACGGGGCTTGGTCGCACATAGTTTTTCGTCTCTTTCGGATTGATTGCACCGGGCAGACCGGTTCGTCTGGCAAAACATGCTGCGCCCACCGGTCCGGCCGCGCCTGCAACCAAAGCGGCCGGCGCTGCGGTTGTCAAATCCGCCGCGTGAGCGCGATTCCGCCCGCGCATGGGTGCAGGCCACGGCCGCCGCGGCCTGGCAGCCTTTTGCTTTTGCGGTTTCGTCCCAGCGTGCCCGCGCTAATGTGCGCGTGTGCAGACGTTCGCCGACCAACTCGCAGCCCTGCCGTCGCTTAACCGGGTGCTGCTGCCGGATTTGTGGCAACAGGAGGCCGTCAGCGCGCTCCGGGCCGGTCGCGACGTGGTGGTCCACGCCCCCACCGGCGCCGGCAAAACGCTGATCTTCGAGTTGTGGTCGAACCACGGTCGCCCGCGCGGCCAGGCCATTTACACCGTGCCGACCCGCGCGCTGGCCAACGACAAACTGGCCGAGTGGCGTGCCGGCGGCTGGGACGTGGGCATCGCCACCGGCGACCTGGCTGAAAACCTGGATGCGTCGGTCTTGGTCGCCACCCTCGAGACCCAAAAGAACCGGCTCATTCAGGGAGATGGGCCGAGCCTCCTGGTCGTGGACGAGTACCAGATGATCGGCGACCCGGACCGCGGTTTGAATTACGAGCTGGCCATCGCGTTGGCGCCGCCACGCACCCAGTTGCTCCTGCTCAGCGGCAGTGTCGGCAACCCCCAGGACGTGGTGAAGTGGCTCCGGCGCCTCGGCCGCGACGCGGTGGTGGCGCGCTCGGACGAGCGCCCGGTGCCGTTGGAGGAAGTCCACGCCGGCCAGTTGAGTTACAGCGTGCCGGCGGAGATTCGCGGTTACTGGCCGCGCCTGATCGCCAAAGCACTCGCGGAGAACCTGGGCCCGATTCTGTTGTTTGCGCCGCGCCGGCAGGCGACCGAGGAACTGGCCGAGGAGCTGGCGCGGCAACTGCCCAACCCG
>JAKCAB010000230.1 GCA_021839785.1 bacterium
ACCGCGTGGCGATCACCTACGAGGCCGAGGCCGAGGAAAAGACCAGCGAAACGGTCATCCGAAAAATCTTCGATGAACTGCCGGTGCCTTGAGCCCACAGACTGACGCCATTTAGGCCAGCCCCCGGGCCAAGATCCTGTGGCATGATCCCCCGCGAAATCCTCAAAAAGATCCGCCTGATCGAGCTGCGCACGAACCGGCTCGTGAGCGAAACGCTCGCGGTAGCATCACTTCAGTCGCCGGCGCAGTTCCGCCGGATTCCGCGCACCATGCCAGATCGCCAGGACTTTGACCTCGCGGTGCTCTGTGTTGATGGTGAAGTAAACCGCGTGGGGCCACGGCGGCGGCACTTTGGCCTTGCGCGTCAGGCGTGTGTAGAGCCGGAAACGTTCCGGGTTATGCGCCAGTGTTTGCAGAAACGACCGCAGCGCATCGTCGAACCGAAGCCCCACCCCGTACTCGCGGTGTTCATACCAGTCCACCGCTTCGTTCCACTCCCGTTTGGCCTCGGCCTCGGCAATGACTTTGAACGTCATTTGGGGGCGAGGAGACGCTTTCTGATTTCAGCGGAGACTTCTTCAATCGGCGTGCCCCGTCCGGGATTCCTCAGCGCGTCCTCGGCCCGTCGATCCAGTTCGGCGGCTTGTTCCAGCGTGAGATCATCGTCGAGGTCACCAAATTCCAATTCGATGGTCTCGACTAATTCGCGCCGTTCCGCTTCGGGCATCCGGCGCAGTTCTTCCAGAATTTCCGCCGCACTCATGGGACCGAACTTAGTCAGCGGTGAACCTTTGGCAAGCGCATGATCCCCCGCGAAATCCTCAAGAAGATCCGCCTGATCGAGCTGCGCACCAACCGGCTCGTGAGCGAGACGCTCGCCGGCCAGTACCACAGCGTCTTCAAAGGGCAGGGGATGAACTTCGACGAGGTGCGCGAGTACCAGCCCGGCGACGACGTCCGCTCGATCGACTGGAACGTCACCGCGCGGATGAACCACCCGTACATCAAAAAATTCGTCGAGGAACGCGAGTTGACCGTGATGCTGATGGTGGATTTGAGCGGCTCCGGCCTGTTCGGTTCCGGCGAACAGTCGAAACGCGAACTTGCAGCCGAAATCGCCTCGGTGCTCGCCTTCTCCGCCATCCGCAACAACGACAAGGTCGGCCTCTTGCTCTTCACGGATGTCGTCGAGAAGTACATCCCGCCCCGCAAAGGTCGCAGCCACGTCTTGCGTGTCATCCGCGACATCCTGTTTTACGAGCCGCGCCGGGCGGGCACGGATCTGAACCTGGCGCTCGATTTCATTGGGCGCGTGTTGCCGCACCGCGCGATCGTGGCGGTCCTGTCGGACTTCCTCGGTCAGAGCGCGCCGACGCGCCGCGAAGTCGCCGCCCATTTGCGCCGCAGCGTGATTCTTTCCGAAACTTTGGGCCAGGCCTCGCTGACCGCCTTGCGCCAGGCCAACCGGCGACACGACGTCGTGGCGGTGCAGATCACCGACCGCTTCGAACTGGTGCTGCCGGACCTGGGCTACCTGGTGCTCAAAGACGCCGAAACCGGCGAAGTGATCGAGATCAACACGGGCGACGACCGGCGGCGACGTGCCTTTGGCGAGCGGCAGGCGGAGCGGCAGCGCGATTTGCGCCGGCTGTTTTCCGCGGCCGGCATCGATTCGGTCCAGGTGCGGACGGACCGGCCATACGCGGCCGAACTGGGCCGCTTCTTCGAAACTCGCGAGAAGCGGAGACGGCATGGTTAGCCTGGCAACCGCCCTCCTGGCCGTGATTTGAAGCATGACCACCAACGCGCCAACTGTCCTCCTGCCGCCGGCCCAGCCGGTGGGCACGAATGCCCTGGCGGCGGCGGACATTCGCGACGTGAAGCCGCCGGTGGCCATTCCCTCGTGGTGGACGGCCGTGATCGGCATCGCCGTGGTGGCGGCGCTCGCGGCGGCGGCCGTTTACGCGTGGCGGCGTTATCGACGACAGCAGAAGCAACCTCCGCCCGCGATCGTGATTCCGCCTTACCGGCGCGCCTTGGAGCGCCTGCGCGCGGCGCTGGATATGATTCACAATCCGGAGCGCTTTTGCGTGGCGCTGTCCGACGCGGTGCGGGTGTACCTCGAGGAACGGTTCGACCTCCGCGCACCCGAGCGGACCACGGAGGAGTTCCTGGCTGAAATCCAGGCCAGCTCGCTGCTCTCCGAATTGCAGCAGCGATTGATGGGCGATTTTCTCACGCGCTGCGATCTGGTCAAATTCGCCCGCGCCGAGATGGGCGAACCGGAGTTGCGCGAGCTGTACGACGTGGCGGTGCGCCTCGTCGAGGAAACCGAACCGCTGTTGAACCCCCAGGCGGCGCCTGTCGTGTCCGCGGCGCCCCTTCCGACGACAGGTTGATATGCGGTTCGCCCATCCTTGGTTTCTGTTGTTGCTGCTGGCGCTGCCACTGCTCGCCTGGCTGAAAGGGCGGCGGGGCGGCCAGCCCGCGTTTCTCTATTCCTCGGTTCGGCTGGTGAAAGGCATGACCGGGATCACGCGGTCGCACGCCCGCGGATTTCTGGCCAAACTCCGCTGGCTGGCGCTGGCGCTTTTGATCGTGGGCCTGGCGCGGCCCCAGAGCGGGGAAGGCGAGGACAAAGTGCGCGCGAGCGGCGTGGACATCGTCGTGGCGCTGGATCTGTCCACGAGCATGATTTCCGAGGACTTCAAACTCGCGGGCCAGCGGGTCAACCGCCTCGTGGTCGCCAAGGACGTGTTGCGGGAGTTCATCCGCAAGCGCCCCAACGATCGCATTGGCCTGGTGGCCTTCGCGCGCTACCCGTACGTGGTGGCGCCGCCGACGCTCGACCATGACTTTGTGCTCGAACACGTGGACCGGCTCCAGATTGGCGCGGTGGAGGACGGCACGGCCATCGGTTCCGCGTTGACCGCGGCCGTGAACCGGTTGCGCGACATCCAGGGCAAGAGCAAAATCGTGATCTTGATGACCGACGGCCAGAACAACGCCGGCAAGGTGCCGCCGCTGACCGCCGCCGAAGCCGCGCAGGCGCTGGGGATCCGCGTCTATACCATCGGCGTGGGCACCCGCGGCAAGGCCCCGGTGCCATTTTTCGACGCGTTCGGGCAGAAGCTCTACCGTGAGGTGGACGTGGACATCGACGAGGACACCTTGCGGAAGATCGCCCAGCGGACTGGCGGCGCCTATTTCCGGGCCGACAGCACGGACACGCTGCGCGAAATCTACAGTCGGATCGACAAGCTGGAGCGCACCGAAGCCACGCTGAAGAAATACCGGTATTACGCCGAGTTCTTCCCGCTGGTCGCCATGCCCGGGTGGGTGCTGTTGATGCTGGAAATCATTCTCAGCAACACGGTGTGGAGGCGGCTGCCATGACCTTCGCCAAGCCTGAAATGCTCTGGTTGTTGGCGGCGACGGCGCCGCTGCTGACGTGGTTTTTGGTCGCGGCCTGGCGGAAGCGGCAACAGGCCATCGCGCAGTTCGTGCAATCCCGGCTGCTGGCCCAGCTCACCGTGGGCGTCTCGAAGGGGAGACAAAAAGCTCGGCTGGTTTTGCTGGGCTGCGCCGCCGCTTTGATCTTGTTCGCCTTGGCCCGCCCGCGGGTGGGCTATGCCTGGGAGGAAGTCAGCCAGCGCGGGCTGGACATCGTGGTCGCCATCGACACTTCCCGGAGCATGCTGGCCGCCGACGTGTCGCCGAGCCGGTTGGCGCGGGCGAAACTGGCGGCGCTGGACTTGATGAAACAGGCCCGCGCGGACCGGTTGGCCCTGGTGGCGTTCGCGGGCAACGCCTTTCTCCAATGTCCGCTCACGCTCGATGACAGCGCCTTTCAGCAAGGCTTGAACTTGATCGAAGTCGGGCTCCTGCCGCAGGGCAGCACCGATCTGTCGCGGGCCATCGAAGTCTCGCTCGACGCGCTCAAGGACAGCGGGGACAACCACAAGGTGATCGTCCTGTTCACTGACGGCGAAGACCAGGAGGACGACGCCCTGGAAGCCGCGAAGAAGGCGGCGGAACAAGGCGTGAAGATTTTCGCCATCGGGGTGGGCACGGCCACCGGCGACCGGCTGGCGATCAAGGACGATCAAGGCCGCACGAGCTACGTGATGGATGAAAACAACAAGCCGGTGATTTCCAAGCTGAACCTGCCGTTGCTGCGCGAAATCGCCGAGAAGTCCGGGGGCGATTTTATGGCGCTCAGGGGCGCGGACCCGATGCAGACGCTTTACCAGGCCCGGCTGGGCCGGCTGCCGAAAGGCGACGTTTCCTCGCGCTTTTTGCGCCAGTATTACGAGCGGTTCCAATGGCCGCTGGGGCTGGCGATTGGCCTGCTGATTTTGGAGATGTTCCTGCCCGACCGTAAGCGGGTGTGGCGCCGCCCGGCCGCGCCTGGCGCAGGCAACCCGGCGTTGAGCAAGCTGATCGGCTGCCTGGCGCTCTTGCTGGCCGCGGCACCGGCCAGCGCGTCTTCGGCCAGCGCGTTGAAGGCTTACGAAAAGCATGACTTCAAGGAGGCGGAGCGCGAGTACGACCGCCTGGCGCAAAAGCACCCGGACGACCCGCGCCTGCGCTTCAACGCCGGCACCGCCGCGTACCAAAGCGGCGACCTCGAGACGGCGACCAACCGTCTCCAGTCCGCCACGCTGGCGCACGACCCGCAGTTGCTTCAAAGCGTCTATTACAATCTCGCCAACTCGCTCTTCCGGATCGGCGAGCACGCTTCCGACCCGGGCAACACGCTCACCAATTGGGAACAAGCGCTGCAGCATTACGACAGCGCGCTCCAGCTCGATCCCAAGGATCCGGAGGCGAAGTACAACCGCGAGGTGGTGCAAACGAAACTCGAGGAGCTGAAGCGAATGTTGCAGCAGCAACCGCAGTCGAGCCAGCAGAACCAAAAGGACCAAAAGGATCAGCAGGGTCAGAAGAACCAGCAAAGCCAGAAAGACCAGCAGAACCAAAAGAACGGGGACCAGCAGCAGCAGCAGCAATCCGGGAAAGACCAACAAAAGCAACCGCAGGCTGGCAAGGAATCGCAGCCGCAGTCGGGCAAGGAAGGCCAGGAACCGAAACCATCGGACCAGAATGCCGGCCGGCAGAAGCCGTCGCCCGCGGAGCAGAAACCGCAGCCCCAATCCGCCCAACCGCAAGGCGACCAAAAGCCGGATTCCCCAAAGGGCCAGGCGGGGTCGAAAGACAAGGACAAGGCGAACGCTGCCAAAGCCTCGCCCCAACCTGGGCAGGCCGACAATCGGGACGCCAATGGCACCAACGCCACCGGCAATGCGCAGACTTTCACGGGCCAGATGTCGCCCGAACAGGCGCGGCAAATCCTCGAAGCCGCGCGTATGGACGAACGACCCTGGCAGCCTTTGCCGCCCCGCGACACGCAGAGCCTCACGCGCCACATCCGTGACTGGTAAGCCGTCCCATGCATGGCCAAGTTCGCGACGCCCCGCGGGGTCGCCGGCGATTCGCTTTCGCGTCTTCCGCTATGCCTGGCGTGGCGCGGCGTTGGGTCTGCTTATGTTCGGATGGCTGGCCCTGACGGCGCTGGGCGCCAGCTTCCAGGCGTTG
>JAKCAB010000755.1 GCA_021839785.1 bacterium
CGACGTGCCCCACTTACGACGCCACCCGGATCGAACGCCACAGCCCGAGCGGCCGCATCGCGCTGATGCGGGCCATCGCCGACGACCGCCTCGAACCCACGCGAGCCTTTGGCGAGGAATTGTATTTCTGCCTCGGTTGCCTCGCCTGCATGACCGCCTGCCCGGCCGGCGTGAACTACGCCGAACTGTTCGAGCGAGCGCGGGCCGAGGTTGAACGGGTCGGCAAGCTGCGAAACCCGAAGCGCAACTTGATCCGCTGGTTCACCGTGAAGTGGCTGTTCATGGATTTGCGCCGGCTGCGGCTGCTCGGGCGCTTGATGCGCGTCTATCAATGGCGCTGGCTGGGCCTGCAATCGTTCCTCCGCAAGTCCGGCGTGCTGCGCCTGCTGCCCAAACGCCTGCGCGAGCTGGAGGCGATGACGCCGGACGTGCAACGCCGGTTCTCCCACCAACTCATCGCGGAAATCACCCCTGCCGTCGGCGCGCGACGCCACCGCGTCGCCCTGCTCACCGGCTGCGCGCAGGATTTGATTTTCAGCGACGTGAACCGCGACACCGTAGAGGTGCTGGCCCACAACGGTTGCGAGGTCTTCACGCCGCGCCACCAGCAGTGCTGCGGTTCGCTCCACGCCCACAACGGCGAACTCGAACTGGCCCGCCGGCTCGCGCGGACGAACATCGACCAATTCCCGCCCGAGCAATTCGACGCCATCATCACCAACGCCGGCGGCTGCGGTTCGCACTTGAAGCACTATGGTCACCTGCTCGCCGACGACCCGGCCTACCGCGCGCGGGCCGAGCTGTGGGACCGCAAATGCAAGGATGTGCACGAATGGCTCGCCCAAATCGGACTGGAATCGCCGCCGGCCAGCGGTGTGCCGCCGTTCGTGGCGACCTACCACGAGTCTTGCCATTTGAGCCACGGGCAGCGGATCGTCGAGCAACCCCGCCAGCTTTTGCGCGCCATTCCGAACCTCAAGCTGGTCGAGTTGCCGGAAAGCAACTGGTGTTGCGGCAGCGCCGGCATCTACAACCTCACCCAGCCGGAAATGGCCAATCAACTGCTCGACCGCAAGATTCGCCATCTCAAATCCACCGGCGCGACCGTGGTAGCCACGGCCAATCCCGGCTGCCAGCTACAGCTCATCAACGGCGCCAAGGCGCATGGCCTCCAGATTCGCGTGGCGCACCCAATGACGTTGCTGGCCGAGGCGTATCGCTCAGCCGGGGCTTGGAAATCACTCCTGAACGCAGCTTGACTCCCGAGGTCGTCTGCTTATGGTTAGCCGCGTCGTCCCGGATGGATCCCAAGCTGCTTGAAGTAGCGTTCCGGCGAGGTGCCGGTGCCCGGCTCCGATCTGGCGGCGTACCGGGCTATGAAAAGAGTATTTGGGATTCTGCGTTCTCCTCGATCATTCCTCTCGTTTGGGTTTGTCCTCTGTTCCGTTGCGATGGCGCAAAGCGGCCCCACCGCCATCGGCGCCTGGCCTCTGACACCCAATGCCAAAGTGCTGTCCGTGGCGGTGCAAGACAGCCTGGCCATCGTCGCCGACAGCCAGGCCGGCGTGGTGGCCTGTGACATCAGCGATCCCGGCTGTCCCGTGCGTTTGGGCAGCCTCGCCGTTCAAGGCGCGGCCAACGACGTGAAATTGGCGGCCGGCCGGGCTTTCGTGGTGACCAGTGGCGAAGGCCTGGTGGTGCTGGGCCTTGATGACCCGCGGCAGCTTGTGCGCCTGGCGAGCCTGGCCGACGCCGGCGGCAACGCCCTGGCGATCGAGGACCAAACTGCTTTCATCGCTCAATACAACAGCGGTCTGCTGTTGTTGGACATCAGCGATCCGCTGGCGCCCCGGCGCCTCGGTGTGGTGGCCACGCGAGGCAACGCCCAAGACGTGGCGGTCTCGAACCGGCGGGCCTGCGTGGCGAGCGTCAGAGGCGGGCTGGACGTGTTCGACGTGACCGACCCGGCCGCGCCGGTGTGGCTCGGCGGCTTGGACCTCCCCGGCTCTCCTCGCGGTGTAGCTTGGCATGGCGACCACGTCTTGGTGGCGGACGAAACCGCCGGGCTGACGCTCGTCGATCTGAGCACGCCGGCGAACCCGGTCATCGTCGCCACCAACCTCATTCGGTGGCCGCGGGGCGTGACGGTCTTCGGCGATCGCGCCGTGGTGGTCGGTGATCGCGGTCTCCACGTCTTGGACCTATCGCTGCCGGAATCGCCTCGAGTGATCGGAAACGCGTCCGATGTGCGCGGAGAACGCGTGATAGTCCGGAACGAAGTGGCTTACGTGGCGGGTGGATTGGACGGGATGCGCGTCGTGGACTTGCAGACTGCGGCCAGCCCCGCCCCGCGGGGGCGGATGCTCACCTCCGGCAGCCTGCGGGCCGTTGCGGTGTCGGGCCCGTACGCCTACGTGGCGGAACTGCAGTCCGGGCTCTACGTGCTGGACGTCACCGACCCGACCCAGCCAGTGAATGTGGGCCAGTTGTACATTGGCGGAAACAGCGTCTTGCAGCACGACCTTGTGGTGTCGGGCCAACGCGCTTACCTCGCCTCGGCGCTGAGCGGGCTGCATGTGATCGACGTGAGCAACCCCCGCCGTCCGGCGCGTCTCGGCGGTCTGCCGGCCCGCGCCATGGGGGTGGCGGCTGCCGGCGACTACGTTTATCTGGCCGAGAGTCACGGTGGACTGCAAATCGTGCGGGTGAGCGACCCGGCGAATCCTGTCTCTGTGGCCAGCCTGGCCACCGGCGGAGACGCGCGTGCGGTCGCGGTCGCGGGCCAGTATGTGCTGGTCGCCGATTTCCTCGGCGGGCTGCGGCTCATCGACGCCCGCGATCCCGAAAACCCCGTGACCGTGACGACGCTACTACCCAAGGCCACGGCAGTAACCACGCAGGGGAACCTCGCCTTTGCGGGCTTTATTCCGACGCTCAGCGTGCTGGACCTCAGCGTTCCCTCACAGCCGGTGCTTCTGGGGCAGATACGCACCAACAACAACTCCTTGGTCATCACGGTCGCGGAGGGGTGCGCTTACGTGGCGGGCATGTCCGGGGCGAAAGCCGTACTCGACCTCTTCGATGTCTCCTCGCCGACTACCCCGCGTCATGCCAGTCGGCTGGAATTGGGCAACTTTCTGATCGGTGATCTCGCCACGCAAGGTTCGCTGCTCTTTGTGGCCCAAGGCAATGGTTTGGTCATTTACCGGCCGAGCTTTCGCCTCACCACCCCGCACCGGCAGGGAGGCAACTTGGTCTGGAACCTGCCTTCGCTCGCGAACCGGCGGTACATCCTCGAGCGCAAACCTCACTTGGCCGCTGACACTTGGACGGCACAGGCAGAACTGGCCGGAGACGGCAAACCGCTGTCCTTCGAAGTGCCAATCACGGCTGCCGACTCGGCCTTCTTCCGTGTGCGGGAGGAATGACCGAAGACAAGACCGCTCAAGCGGGCGAGTGTTATGAGCAACCTCCCCGGCGCTTGCGGGCGCGGCTGCGAAGCCACGCCGCGCTCGTCCCCAAAGGAGTTGCGCCCGGCGGGCCAGTTGCGCTATCCCCAGACTCGTGAAGACCCAAGCTAATCGAGCAATTCTCCACGCCAGCACTCTCACCTTGGTCGTGGCCCTGACAGGACTGCTGTTCACCGGCTGTTCGAGCCTCCAGCCGGAATTTGATGCCAACGGCATTCCGGCTGCGCGTTATCGTGTGGGCGGCGGCTTTGAGATCGATTACCGCGCTCCGGCAACGGGCACGGCCGTGGTGGTGGAAGACACTTCGCGCCGTGTGTGGGTGACGCAGTCATTGGACGAACTGGAGACATTCACGTTCCGCATCTCCGCCGATGACCCGGACCTGCACGAACGCCTGGGCCAAAACGCGAGCGCGGCGAAATTCTCGCTCTATTTCTTGCCGACCAACGCAAAGCAGCGGAACGAGGAAGAGGATTGAAACGCCTGCCGCGGGCAGTCGCGGCGGACGCCAGCCAGCAAGGTTCCTTCGGCGGCTGAGATCTCTGCCCGCGTCGCTTACCACCATTCGTTGCTGGGATTCGGAGCCGCCTGCCAGAACGGATCGCTTTCCGGCTTCGTGGGGAACCGATACCCGACCGCGTGCCCGTCGCCAAACAGCATCACCACCAGACTCTTTCCTTTGAAGTTGTGCCAGGCGCTCTTCGGGTCCAGCCAGCCGCGGTTGTAATGCCAGATCCAGTCGCCCAGCAGGATCTTGTTGGCGGGACTCACGCCGATCTCGGACATCTTCAGCGACTGGCCATTGTAGTCGTTCCGGTTGGCGCCACTGTCGCCGAAAACGCGCTTGGTGCGCATGAAGTCAATCGCCCATTCGATCAGGTAGCTCGTTCCATAGACCTTGTAGCAATTGTCGCAGGTGAAGCCCACGAACCGCGGACCATCGACGTCGCCCCGGTCCGCCGGGCAACGAAAGATTTCCTTGGCGCCTTGATAGCGGTAAAGCGGCTTGTTGGTTTCGTTCACCACGATGTCGTACCGACCGGTCGGCCCGCCGAGGCCGTTCCAGTCCGGGCACAGCGGCATCGTGTCCCGGAAATCGTCGGTGTAAAGCGCCAGGGCCAGGCCGATCTGGTGATTGTTACTCACGCACTGGGTTTGCCTGGCCTTGGCCTTGGCACGTGCCAACGCCGGCAGCAGCAAACCCGCCAAAATTGCGATGATCGCGATGACCACCAGCAGTTCAATCAAGGTGAACCCTCCGGAGAGGAAACGCGCGGCCGGCGGCGCTGGGCGGAGGATTCGCGGTGGCTGCCGGTGCGGTGCAAGCGCTGGGCGATTGGAAGTCTTCACAGGATTCGGGTTACAGAAGCCAAGCATAACCGTCTTCGTCGCGTTCGCAACCTCGCGCCGGCAACGCCCCGGTAGGGCGAGGCTCCGGTCGAGCCCTGCCATTTCAACCGCCAAGACGCCGAGGCGCGGAGGTTGAATTGGGAAGCCAGGAAGACCGGAAGTCCAAGCCGCGGCACCGCGGGAGCGTCGCCCTACCGCGTTGCCCTGCCCAACGTTGACGCGCCGGTCTCTGTCCAGCTTGAGGCCAAAGAATGCCGAAACCAACCCCGGTGGGGCGAGGCTCCGGTCGAGCCCAGCCAATTCTCAGCCACGGAGGCGCGGAGGCACGGAGGTTGAATTTGGAACGCCGTAAAACCGGAAAGCCAAGTCACGGCTCCGCGGGAGCGTCGCCCTACCGCGTTGCCCCGCCCAACCTTGGCGCGCTGGTTTTTGACCGGCTTGGGGCCAAAGAATGCCAAAACCAACCCCGGTGGGGCGAGACTCTGTCGAGCCCTGCCATTCCTCCGCCAAGGCACCGAACGAAGCGGGGAGGTTGAATTTGGAAAGCAGGAAGGCCGGAAGTCCAAGCCGCGGCTCCGCGGGAGCGTCGCCCTACCGCGTTGCCCCGCCCAACGTTGGCGCGCCGGTCTCTGACCGGCTTAGGGCCAGTGAAGGCCGAAACC
This sequence comes from bacterium, assembly GCA_021839785.1. The sequence continues at coordinate 5,483 of JAKCAB010000755.1, forward strand.
AACCCCGGTGGGGCGAGGCTCCGGTCGAGCCCTGCCATTTCAACCGCCAAGACGCCGAGGCGCGGAGGTTGAATTGGGAAGCCAGGAAGACCGGAAGTCCAAGCCGCGG
>JAKCAB010000867.1 GCA_021839785.1 bacterium
CTGACGGAATTTGAGGATGGCTTCGGGCAGCGAGAATTCGGCGAAGGCGTTGCCGCCCGCGGCCTCGATCCGTTCGATGCGGGCCTCGATCAACGGGTGATCCGGCACGGCGAACGGCAGGCGGGTGATGATCACGTTGCTGAGCGATTCGCCGGGCACGTCCACGCCCTGCCAGAAGCTGTCCGTGCCGAACAACACCGAGTCCACGTCTGCCTTGAAGCGTTCGAGCATCGTGGAGCGCGGCATGCCGGTGCCTTGCACGAAGCACTCGATCTTGAGGCGGGTGAAAAACGCCTCCATTTCCCCGCCCAGCTCCTGCATGAGCTTCGAGTTGGTGAAGAGCACGAACGCCTTGCCGTGTGTCTGGCGGATGAAGTGTTCAATCCAATGGACCAGCGCCTGCCGGTAACCCGCGTCGCGGGGGTCCGGCATTTTGCCGACCACGAAAACGCGCATCTGCCGCGGGTAATCGAACGGCGAGCCGACCTGGAGCAACGTGGCGTCATCGGCGCCGACCCGGCTGGCGATGTAGTTCAGGCCGTCCTTCGCGCCGCGCCGTGGTTTGGTGGCCTCGCCCAGGTGCCGCACGTCCATCGCCAGCGTCGCGCTGGTCATGATCACCGAGGTGTCGCTGGCGAAGAGCCGCCGGCGGAGGAAATCCGCCACGTCCACCGGCGCGGCGTTCAAAGCCAGATTCTGCTGTGCCTTGCCCGCGCGCTCGACCCAATAAACGTGTTCCTCGGCGCTCTGGCTCAGAAACACCGCCACCGCCTCGCGCAGTTCGATCAACCGGCGGTTGCATTCGAGCAACTCGCTCGCGGTGTCTTTGTCCTCGGCCATGTCAATCAAGTCCCGCAACGCCTCGGACACGCGTCGCAGCGACAGCGTGAGCGTGTCAGGGACGAGTTCGGGCCGGCGGATGCGCAGTTCACTCCACGCCCGCCGCGGCGAGCCTTCGCCACCGCCGCCGCGGGCGCGCTCGCGGGCCGCCGCCTGCAGTTGCTCGCAGGCGTCTTCCACGGCGCCAAAGAAACTTTCACTTTGCTTGAAGACCTCGGCCACGAGTTCCACCGCCCGGCCCTGGCGGAGCAGCGCGAGCAGGCCTTTCTGCGTGCGCGGATTCCACAGCCGCTGGAGCGCGAAACGCAACTGGCCGCTCGAAACGCTCAAACCGATGTGCTTCGCCGCGACGTGCTCGACCGTGTGCGCTTCGTCGAAAATCACGAAATCGTTCTTGAACAACACGCCGTCCTCGACGCCTTCGTCGAGCCCGCCGAGGTGCATGAAGAACAACGTGTGGTTCAACACCAGCACGTCGGCCGAGAGAATCTGGCTGCGCACGCGCTGGAAAAAGCACGGTTCGCCGCCCGCCTTGACGAATTCCGACTGGTGCCCGCAAAGCTTCGGCGAGCACAAACCACGTTCGGAGCAAACCTGCGCCCACACCTTTGCGTCCGGCTCCGCGTCGAAGTCGGAAAGGCTGCCGTCGTGGGTCGCCTTCGACCATTCCAGGACGCGGCGCAGTTCGTTTTGTTCGCTGGAGGTGAAGAGACTTGCGGATTGCTGGAGCGCCTTGTGGAGCCGGCGGGTGCACAGGTAATTCGCCCGGCCTTTGAGCATCGTGTACTTGAACTTCACCGGCAGGATGCGTTCCAGCAACGGCAGGTCCTTCTCGGTGAGCTGCTCCTGGAGGTTGATCGTGTGTGTGGAAACGATGGCCTTCTTGCTCCGCTCCACGGCGAACAGGATCGCCGGCACCAGGTAAGCGAGGCTCTTGCCGACGCCAGTGCCGGCCTCGACGATCAAGTGGTCGCCCCGGGTCAGGGCTTCCGCCACCGCAACGGCCATCTGTTGTTGTTCTGGCCGGTACTCGAAATTCTTCGCCCGCGCCAGCACCCCTTCCGGTGAAAAGAAGTGCCGCGTGACGGCGACCAGGTCGGTCGCCCCGGCAGGTTCAACTTCGACGGCACTGATCATGTGGCCAAGCGGTTGGTTGCCACGCTCCGGCAGTTCAGGGGCTTCGCGGCCGAAGCACGACGACTTCAATCTGCGCCTTGTTCTTGGCGATCATGTTGGCCGGCAGGATGCCGCGCCAGTTGACGTTCGGGTAGATCAGCGAGTTCCGACCAATGATCGAGCCGGGGTTGAGCACGGCGTTGCAGCCCACGTTCGCATGATCGCCGAGGAGCGCCCCGAACTTCCGCAAGCCGGTGTCGAACGGCTGGCCGTCGAGTTCCACGGTCACGTGGCCGGGCGTGATGCGGAGGTTCGAAATCTTCACGCCGGCGCCGAGGTGCGCGCCGTGGCCGAGGATCGAGTCGCCGACGTAATTGAAGTGCGGTACATCGCACTCGTTGAACAGCACCGCGTTCTTGAACTCGCAGGCATTGCCCAGCAGACAGCCGTCGCCGACGATCACGTTCTCGCGGATGTACGCGCCGTGGCGGATTTCGCAGTCGCGCCCGATGATCGCCGGGCCTTTGATCATCGCGCCGTCCTCGACGATCGTGCCTTCACCGATCGAGACGTCCTTGCCGATCCACGCCACGCCGTCGCAAAGGTTGTGCAGGCCGGGCCGGGTGTTTGCGGCGAGGTAATCCTTGAGCCGTTTGAGCGCGTCCCAGGCGTGCGCGCATCCGTCGAAGAGCGCTGCGTGCGCCGTTTGGTGGAGATCGAAAAGGTCGGCCGGCTCGAACATGGGGCGAAGGGTACGGCGTCCCGCCACGGGGGCAAGCCCGGCGGTGGCTCCCCAGCCAGGCGCAGTGCCTCCCGAAGTTGTCGCTGGAGCGCCGGCTTGGAGCCGGCTTTGCGCCTGAGCCGGCCTCGGGACCATCAGTGGCGTTTCCAGCCGGCTCCAAGCCGGCGCTCCGAACTCGCTGAGTCTACGCCGACAACTTCGGGATGCACCCAGCCTGGCGTCTCGCATCTCTGCGCTTGCACGGCATGTCCGCGCACCGCCGACTCCGAGGCCCGAGCGGCAAACGCGTCCGCCCACATGGCACGGTGTAGGTGCATCGAATATGTCCCCGGCGTGGCCTGCCGCATCCACCAAAGATTCGGCTTAAGTGGCTTTGCGGAATTGACCTCAGCAACGCAATTTAGTAAAAACTGCCCCCATGCACCGTGGGAATAACATACCCAACACCATATTCTGCCTAGCCGCGGTCTTCACGACGGCTACAACACCAGCGGACGCCGCCGGCTTTGATCTCCCTGACCAAGACGCGTTCGCTGGAGCAAGGGGTATGGCATTCGCCGCGACGGCGGACAACCCCTCCGCGATCTATTACAACCCGGCCGGCATCACCCAACTCGAGGGGCACAATCTGCGTGGCGGGTTTTGCGGTCTAAATCTCCAGTCCGATTATGAATCGCCCGCGGGCGGCAGCTTCGACAATGACCGCGATCTGCACGCGATCCCCCAGCTCTTTTACGCCTACACCCCGAAGAAACTGCCGCTGAGTTTCGGTTTGGGCCTGTACTCGCCGTTTGGCCTAAGTTCGCGTTGGCCGGACGACACCGGTTTCCGCACGCTGGCGACCGAAGGCAAGCTCACGTACTACACCGTCAATCCGGTGGTGGCCTGGAAGATCCTGCCGAACCTTTCGGTGGCTGCGGGCGTCACCGCGAACTATAACGAGCTCGATTTGCAGCGCGGCCTGGTCTGGCCGACCCAATCCTACGATGGCTTCAAGTTCAAAGCCGATGGTTGGGACGTGGGGTACAACCTCGGCGTGCTGTGGCGGCCGCTCGAACAACTCTCCTTCGGCGCTACTTTCCGCAGTACGACCACGATGGACCTGGACGGGTACACCGAGTTCCACAACGACGTGGCGATCCCGGGCATTCTGCCGGTGATCCCGACCCAGCACACCGACGCCCAGGCGGAATTCCCGTTTCCGCTGGAAGTGGTTCTGGGCGTTTCCTACCGTCCGACACCGGACTGGAACTTCGAGTTCAACGCCGAGCGCATCGGTTGGGACCGGTTGGGCACCGTGGTCGTCCACCAGGCCGCCGCCTCGCCGCCGCTGTTGCCGCAGGACATCCCCGTCACCCTGGATTGGGAGGCGAGCTGGTATTACGAGTTCGGGGCTACGCGCTACCTGGGTAAAGGCTGGTCGGTCAGCGGGGGCTACATCTTCAACGAGAACTCCATGCCGGACGCCCATTTCACGCCGCTGGTGGCCGACCTGGACCGGCATTTCCTCAGCCTCGGCGCCGGGCACAAAGGCGAACATTTCCAGTGGGACCTGGCGTACGAGTTTGGGTATGGCCCGGAGCGAACCGTCAGCGGCAGCGCCCCCTCGCCAACGGGCCAGAGCGCCGACGGGCGTTATAAGTTCTTCAGCCACGCGCTGTTCCTTTCGGCACAGTGGGCTTTCTAAATGCCGTTGCCTCGGAGGGGCGCCTGGTGCCACCTTCCAAAGGCCGGCACCGGCACGACCGCGAGACGGCGGTTGGACCGCGAACCGGCAGACAGCGGCCGGCACCAAGATTTCCTTTGCCCGCCATGACGTCGTGGCATGGTTTAGGCTTGGTTGGCTGTGCGGGGGCGATGCCTGCCAGAATAAGCGATCCGCCGGCATCGCCGCGGCGGAAACCCGCGTGGCGAGGTGGAACAGGCAGAGCGAGACCGCTCGAAGTGCCTGGCTGTCCGCCGGTATCGGCGGGGACACGGTTCGGTTCGACCACTTCCGTTTGAGGAGTGGCCTTTCGATGGCTTGGGTTCGACATTCTAAAATTCGTTGTTGCCTCGGAGGGATCGGGGGGCTGTTCTTTTTTTCGTCCGCAGGAATCTTTCGGCATGGCTGACACGACACCCATCGACGGCGACCTGTTTCAAAACCGGGACATCCTGATCACCTGTCGCAACAGCCAGGGGATCAGCGTTCGTTCCACGCCCGTGCGCATCACGCGGTTCACCGCCGTGATGGAGGTGTACAACCCGCACAGCATCCTGCAGCTCTCGGAAGTGCTCAGCGAATACCGCATCACGATCGGCGAACGCTGCTATTACGCCGGGCGGGCGGTGGTCAGCAACCTGGTGAACGCCGGCATCCTCGTGCTGGCCGAAGTCACCCTGGACGACGAGTCCTGGCTGGACGTTGACCTGTTCTCGCCCATCGCCCAACCGCAGCGGCTCCAGGACGAGTTCGCGGCCTTCATGGGGCAATGGCGGAAGATGCAGTCCATCTCGCCGGCCTTCAAAGTGGCGGTCGCGGACTTTCAGATGCTGCTGGCCGAAGTGCGGCGCTGGCTCGAACAGGTGGAACTCGGTGTTCGCTCGGAACCCACCGGCGTGCGCGGCGAGCTCGAACACCAGGTGCTGGCCGAGCTGGCGGGGCGCATCCTGCCGGAGATCGACGAATGGGCCGGCCATTTCGACGGCGCCGCGGGCAGCGTGGAAGAATCGCTCCGGCCCGCCTACCGGGCTTACGCCCGACGCCAGATTCATCCGTTGGTCATGTGCGCCCCGTTCGTGTATCGCACGTACCACAAGCCCCTCGGTTACGCGGGCGACTACGAGATGGTGAACATGATCCTGCGCGACCCCTACGAAGGCGCCAGCCTCTTCGCCGAGCT
>JAKCAB010000268.1 GCA_021839785.1 bacterium
CGGACCGTTCAACATTCCGTTTCCCGAGCAGGCGGCGAGCGCGGTGCGTCCGCCGGCGGGGATGAGCTCCAGCCGCTTCCAGGATCGCGACAAGCTCTTCAAGCGCCTCGCCGACGCCAGCCTGGTGGGCCAGTACGGCAGCGAGTATCAGAGAGAGTCGCTGGTGCGCTCACTGGACAACGCGCATCACCTGCTCAGTTCGCCCGCGGCGAAGGCTTTCGATCTGGCGCTCGAACCCATCGAAAACGTCCGCAAGTATCTCCCGGAAGGCGTGGACCCGGCCAAGACTTTCAACGCCGAGCAATCGCGGGACGGTTCGTACGAGCGCGAGACGCTGGGCCGTTTTGGCCTGGGTTGTCTGTTGGCACGTCGCTTGTGCGAGGTGGGTGCGCGGTACATCGAGGTCACCACCGAATACATCCCGTTCCTGAACTGGGACACGCACGAAAACGGCCACACCCGCGCCGCGAACATGAAGCGGCAGATCGACGCGCCGGTTTCCCAACTCATTTTGGACCTCGAAGAACGCGGTTTGCTGGACCGGACGCTCGTCGTGCTGGCCAGCGAGTTCAGCCGCGACATGATCACCGAAGGCAAGCCGGACAAGACGGTGAAGAACCAGGTGGAGGTGCCAGACAAGATCGAGGACCTCAAATACTACGGAATGCACCGGCATTTCACCGATGCGGGCAGCGTGTTGCTCTTCGGCGGCGGCATGAAGAAAGGCTTCCTTTACGGACGCACCGCGGATGAGCGGCCGGTGAAGAGTGTGGAGAACCCCGTTCACATCGAAGATCTGCACGCGACGCTCTACACGGCGCTGGGCATTTCGCCGAAGCAGGCGTACGAGATCGAGCACCGGCCCTTCTACGTCACTCGTGACGGCTTGGGCAAGCCGATCACGGAATTGCTTGCCTGACTGCTGCGGCTGAGGCGCACCGTGCCTCGGCGTGAACTGCCAGTTCGACCGCGCTTGAAGCGGTTTCCACGGGGTGGTGGCTTGGTTGGGGAGGCTCCGGAGAATTCTCGATAACGATGGAGCGAGCGAAGGGATTCGAACCCTCGACATCAACCTTGGCAAGGTTGCGCTCTACCAGACTGAGCTACGCTCGCTTCCGTCGAACGGCGGAAAAACTAAGGCAGGGCCGCGCGATTGCAAGCGCCGATTTCGCGCCCGCCCGGAATTTCATTGAAGCGCCGCGCCCGCAAACCGCATAAACCCGCGCATGAAGTGCTTCGTCACCGGCGCGACCGGTTTCGTCGGGGCCAATCTGGTTCACGAACTCAATGCCGGCGGCCACGCGGTCCGGGCGTTGGTCCGTCGGGGCAGCGATTCCCGTGGTTTGCAGGGCGCCGAATATGAAACGGTTTCCTGCGACCTGACAGATCGCACGGCCTTGACCACCGCGATGCGTGGTTGCGACTGGTGTTTTCACGTTGCCGCCAGCTATCACCTTTGGTTGCCCGACTACGCACCGCTCTTCGCCGCCAACGTGGACGGCACCCGCGCGGTGCTGGAAGCGGCGGGCGAGGCCGGCTGCGGCCGGATCGTGTACACGAGCACGGTGGGAGTTCTGCGACCGCCGCCGCCAGCCGCCGCCGATCCCCAGCCGGTGGACGAAACCGCGTTGGCCGACCTTGCGGAGATGACCAACCCGTACAAGCGCTCGAAGTGGCAGGCCGAAGCGGTCGCCCGCGAACTCGTGGCGCGGGGCCTGCCGGTGGCGATCGTGACCCCCACCGCCCCGGTCGGGCCGCGCGACATCAAACCCACGCCGACCGGCCAGGTGATCGTGGATTTTCTGAACCGCGCCATGCCGGCCTTTCTCGATACTGGCCTGAACTGGGTCCACGTCCGCGACGTGGCCCGCGGCCACATTCTCGCCGCCGAGCGCGGGCGGGTGGGGGAGCGCTACATCCTGGGCCACTCCGACGGCAACTGGACACTGCAGCAAGCCTTGGCGGTGCTGGGGGAAATCAGCGGCTTGCCAGCGCCGAAGTGGCGTGTTCCGTACGCGGTGGCACTGGCCTTCGCGCACCTCGACGAGGTCAAGTCGCGTCTCACCGGCCGGCCACCGAAGGCGCCGCTCGCGGGCGTGCGCATGGCGCGGTACAAGATGTTCTTCACGCCGGCCAAGGCGGTGCGCGAACTGGGCCTGCCGCAAACTCCGCCGCGCCAAGCCTTGCAGGACGCCGTGGATTGGTTCCGCGCGAACGGTTACGTGCGCCCGAAATGAGGCGCGCGTGAACAGCCACGAGACGCGGAGGTACAGAGGTCAAATTTGGAACTCAGGAACTCAAGAACGTGGAAACCGCGGTCTTCTTTCCGGCTTTCCTGGCTTCCGAATTCAGCCTCCGGGCCTTGGCGTCTCGGTGGTTAGTTAGGATTGCTCAGCCGCTGAAGCCGTAGTCGTACGGTTTGCGCATTTCGCGCGCGACGTAGGCATTGGCCTCCGCAGCGCTGTCGCCGACGAATTGTTCCGTCGCTGAATCCCACTTTAACGGGCGGCGCAGTCGCATCGCGATTGCGGCCAGGTGGCAGAGCGAGGCCGAACGATGCCCCACCTCAACGTGAGCGATGGGGTCTTTGCGCGAGCGCACGCAGGCAAAGAAGTTGCCCATGTGATCGCCGCTGGCTTCGAGGCGGACCGCACTGGCGGGCAGCGGCGTTGTGATGATGTCGTCCTTGGAGGCGTCGATGTCACCGCGAGTCACCCAGATCCAGCCGTCGGTGCCTTCGAATTTGAGGCCGTTCCGCTGGCCATTCCGGTTCACGACGCCGCCGAAAATATTGTCGTCCCGTGTGGTCTTGGCCACGTGCCGCACACCACCGGACCAAGTGAACGTCACCTCGTACTCGCTGATCGCGGTATAACCACCGGGGATCGGTTCGGCGAGCACCTTGGCTTCGACGGCGGTCGGCCCCTCCTGGCCCAGCGCCCAGCGGGCGATGTCGTTGTGGTGCGCACCCCAGTCGGTCATCGTGCCGCCGGAGTAATCGAGCCAGTAGCGGAACGTGGTGTGGCAACGCTCCTTCACGTAATCGACTTTGGGCGCCTGGCCCAGCCAGTAATCCCAGTTCAAACCGGCCGGCACCGGCGAACTCGCGAACGGCCCGCCGCGCAAACCGGCCGGCAGGAAGACGCTAATTTGCTGGAGCTTGCCGATGCGGCCATTGCGGACGAGTTCGCACGCGAGGCGGAAACGGTTGTCGCTGCGCTGCTGGGTGCCAGTCTGGAAAATCGCCTTGCGCTCGCGCACCGTTTTCACCATGCGTTTGCCTTCGTCGATCGTGAGCGTGAGCGGTTTCTCGCCGTACACGTCCTTGCCGGCCTTCAGTGCCGCCATGTTCACCAACGTGTGCCAATGATCCGGGCAGGCCTGAATGACCACGTGCACGTCTTCGCGTTCGAGCAACTTGCGGAAATCGCCGTACTTCGCCGGCACCTTGCCGTCCTTGGTGAACTGCTTGGCCGCGGCCTCGACGTGGCTTTCGTCCACGTCGCAGACCGCGACAATGTCGCCAAAGCGGCTGGCGTTACCCGCGTCGCCATGGCCCATGCCACCGCAGCCGATCAGCGCAATGCCGGGCCGGTCATTCGGTCCGGAGGACTTGGCGGCAGGTGTGGCTGCGGCGAGTTCGCGCTCCACGAACCAAAGGGGCAGGCCGGTGGCGGCGACGGTGGCGGTGCAGGTGCGGAGAAACGAACGACGCGAGACGTAAAATGGCTTCGGTGTCATGGCGGAATTCAGGCGGGCGGGCGCTGGGCCGTCAAGCGATTCAGGTTCGCGCGCCACGTGCCCTGAAAGGATTGGATGAATCCGGCACGGACCCAAGGCCGAATCCAGCGGGGCGGTGGCGGCACTCAGAAAAGGCGCTTGAGCCCATTGGCGAGACGGAAGCCGGCCAGGGCAATCCGCCGCCGCGCCACGCTGCGGGCGTTCTCCTCATAGCCGAAGTTGATGTCGGGTACCTCGGCGGCGGTGATGTGGCCGTGCCATTTGGCATGTTTGAGCTGGCCGTCCAAGTACGCAAAGGCGCGGGCATAATGCAGACCTTCCGCAGTCCAGGACGGGTAGGTTTGGTGCGACTTGAGTTCTCTCAGCCGCGCTCTCGCCAGCTTCGGGTCGGCGGCGATGTCGTCGGCCAGATACTCGATGAAGGTAGAGTCCTGACCGGTGCCGAGCAGGGCGTCCCAAAAGGTATGGAGACGGAGCGGCTCGCTTTGCGGTTTGATGGCCACCTCGTTGCCGCCACGATCGCCTTGGGGGAATTCCGGCGAAAACCACTCCGCACAGTGCAGCGGCTGGTGGATGTCGCCGACGAGGTGCAAATACCAACAGAGCGCAACCGCGCGGTCGGCTGCAGGCAACTGGGGCGACCTCAACTGCGCCTCCGCGTAGGCCAGCCGCTCGACGGCGTTCGTTGGCGGCGGCGGATGCGCGGATGGGAGGATCGTTGCCAGGTCGTTCGCGGCGACGAACGGGAGGTCGATGTAGTGCCAGTCCGGGTGGTGATAGGCGGTGATGTGCGCCGGTTGCGGCGGCTGGCCGGACGGCGCGGGTCGCACCAGGTCGGGCCAGGTGGCCGCGCGCAGAAAGATCCATTCGTCACGGTCCGCGTCCGAAGGGATGTCCACCGCCAGGAGTTCCGCGTAGTGGGGGTGTTGGCGGAGTAATTGCGAAACCGCGGACCGCTCGCCGGCGGACAAGCTGCGCCAGGCGAGTTCTGCCACCACCATGTGGCCGGTGTTGTTCCACGCGCATGCCTGAAGCGCGCAGCAAAGGGCGCCCAGGGTCAGCAAAAATCGAAAACTCAGTTTGGTGGTGAGGCGATTCATTGGTGAGGGAGTTCGCACCGAGGAGGATTCGTCGGCGCAGTGTCCACGCTCAACTTCCGCCAGCCGATCTTGAGGACGGTGACCAGGTCGTCGATTTTGTAGTTGTCGAGGTGCGGTCGCATTCGGGCGTAACCAACCACGCCGTCGAGCACTTGCCCGGGCGAGAGCTTCGAGCGCGCGAAGTGGAAAGTCTAGATCCAGTCGTCGGCCGGTATCGGCACGGCGCCTGTACCTTCCGCATCGAACACGCCGTATCAGGCCAGATGGCAGGCGACGCGGTGGCCGGGTTGGATTTCGCGCAGCGGCGGCAACTCCGCGCGGCACCGCGCCTCGGCGATCGGGCAGCGCGGGTGGAACGGACAGCCCGGTGGCGGCGCCAGCGGCGAAGGCGCTTCGCCCGGCAATACGAGCCTTTGGCGGCGCGAGGCCGGGTCCACCACCGGCACGGCCGAGATCAGCGCCTGCGTGTACGGGTGGCGTGGCGCGGCCAACAAATCGCGGGCGGGCGCCGTTTCCACCACGCACCCGAGGTACAACACCACGATCCGCTGGCTGATGTGTTCCACCACCGCGAGGTCGTGGGCAATGAAGAGATAGGCCAGCCCGCGGTCGCGCTGGAGATCCTGGAGCAGATTGACGATTTGCGCCTGCGCCGAAACGTCCAGCGCACTCACCGGTTCGTCACAAACGATCAACTTCGGCTCGACCGCCAGCGCCCGCGCG
>JAKCAB010000389.1 GCA_021839785.1 bacterium
GGAATTTCCCGGCTGGGTGGACCACACGCAAATGGCCGCGCGCCTGGGTCGGTCGCAAATCCTCGGCTTCCCGAGCGTGCGCGAATTCGGCGGCGGGGTGGTGCTGGAGGCGATGGCGCTGGGTTTGGTGCCCATCGTGGTGAACCACGGCGGCCCCGGCGAACTTGTCCCGCCAGGCACTGGATTTGCGCTGCCGCTGGGTTCCCGCGAGCTGTTGGTGCAACGCTTCCGCGAAACTCTCGCGGACCTCGTCACCCGCCCCGAACAACTCCGCAGCTTGGGCGCGCGCGCGCAGGCGCACGTCCACCGCCACTTTACCTGGGAGGCCAAGGCCGAGAAAGTGCTGGCGGTTTATCGCCAAGTCATGGGCGAACGCACCCGCCAGGCCGATTTTCCAATGTCATTCTCCAACTGAAATCATTGTCTTGAAAACGAAGCGAATCATCCTGATTTGTCCGGCACAACGCCCCGCCGTTGCTGCCCTGGCCGTCAAACAACCTCTCGTCCTTGCCCCGTTCCTTGGCCAAAGCGTGTTGGAGCACGCGCTCGCCCATTACGCCGCGACCGGCGCCACGGAGATTTCCGTCCTCGCCAGCGACCGCCCAGAATCGATCCGCGCCGCACTCGGACACGGCGAGCGATGGGGGGTGAAACTCACTGTCGTCGGCGAGACAGCGGAACCTGACGTGGCCGCGGCTCGCGCCCGGCATGGGCACGGCCAAGCCAGTGCCGCCGAGGTGTGGCTGCTCGACCGTCTGCCGCAACTGCCGGAGCACCCGTTGTGGGACAGCCCGGCCGCGTGGTTGGCCGCCCAGCTCGCGTTGTTGCCACGCGCGGCCAAGGAACGCGTCGGCATGCGCCAACGCGCGCCGGGCGTGTTCGTCGGCTTGCGTTCGCGCATCGCCGAGGACGCCACGCTGCAAGGCCCGTGCTGGATCGGCACCAACGTGCGCATCGGCTCCGGCGCGGTGGTTGGTCCCCATGCCATCATCGAGGACGGCAGCTTTGTGGACGAAGGCGCCGAGGTCGGGCACAGCGTTGTCGGCCCGGAAACCTACGTGGGCGCCCAAACGGAATTACGCGACTCCTTCGCCCACGGCGCCGATTTGCTCAATCTGCGAAACGGCTCGCGCGCGACCCTCACGGACCGTTTCCTCCTGGGCGATCTTTCCCGCGCCGAACCCGAGGAACCCCGGAACGAAGGCCGGTCGCGCACCGGAAAAGCGGCCGGCGTTCGCCGTTTGCTCGCGAAGGGACGACGGATTCTGCGCCGGATTCGGCTTACGGCAACGGCGGCCGATGAACCTTGCAGACATTGAATTGGCGGGCATTGCAACGGCAGCAATGCTTTGATGCCCGCCGCACGAATCACCCGTTATGACGACCAAGTTAAATGGAGACACCTTGAAGATTGGCGGATTGACCGAGTTGAACGCCACCAACGCCGCCGGCTTCCGCGACGAGGCCCGCGCCGCCTTGACCGACGCCGTCACCACGCTCGACGTGGACCTCTCGAGCACGACGTTCCTGGACAGCAGCGGTCTGGGCGCGCTCATCGCGTTGCACAAGACCATGGCGACGCGCGGCGGCTGCCTGCGCATCCTCAAGCCCACGCCCACCGTGCTCCAGATTCTGGAGCTGACGCGGCTGCATCGCGTCCTGGAAATCCTGCAAACCTGAACCGCATCCCATGAAAACCGAAAGCCACGGAGCCACACTCGTCATCACGGACATCGACCGCCTGAGTGCCACCAACGCCACCTGGTTCGAGGAACTCGCCGGGGCCCGGCTCTTGGACGCGCACCGCACGGTGGACGTGGACCTCAGCCACGCCCGGTTCATCGACAGCGACGGCCTCGAGGCGCTCATCGCCGTGCGAAGCCGGCTGGTTGGCCGCCAGGGCCGGGTACGGCTGTTGAGTCCGGCGCCGATGGTCAAGACGTTGTTGAAACTGCTGCACCTGGACCGCGTGTTCGACATCGTCAACAACTAGCCCGGCATGGAAGCCGTCGTCGCCACCCGCCCGCGCACCTGCGCGTTGCAGGCGCCCTGCACACTGTCCGGCGCGCGCGAATTGTGCCGACAGGCGCGGGAGTTTCTCGCGGAAACGGGGCTCGCGGCGGCGGACTTGGACGGCTGGGAACTGGCGCTGGACGAGGCCGCGAACAACGCCGTGCAAAACGCCCGCCCCGCCGACCGACACAAGCCCATTCGCGTCGAGGTGGTGGCCGGCGACACCGTTGTGGAAGTGCGCGTCACGGATCACACGCCCGGCTTCGACTTCCCGGACGTGGCGGAACTGCCGGATCCGGAGGCGGAATCCGGGCGCGGCCTGTTCATCATTCGCAGCCTGACCGACGAGGCGCTCTATTTGCGTGGCGCGCGGGAGAACTGCCTCGTTTTGCGAAAGCGGCGGTCGCCGGCGGCCACGCCCCAGCCGGACCTCCAACAAGAACTGGCCGAGGCGCGCCAAACGCTCGATTTGATGACCGAGGAACTGGCGTCCTCCTACGAAAGCCTGTCGGCCATCTTCCGCTTCAGCGCCGAACTGCAGGCGGATGTGCCGACGGACGAGTTTGCGCGCCGGTGGCTGGACCAACTGCTGCGGATCACGGAATCCGACTGGTTTATCCTCCACCTCAAAGACCGAGACACGCCGTGCCTCCGCGTGGCCGCCACTTCGTTCGAAGGTTGGAGCGGCGAACCGCTGTGCCTGAACGCCGCCGCGGGGAGTAGTCCGTCCGTGGAAGTCCGGGCGGCGACGGAGCGGGTGGACGTGTGGTTCGACGGGCAGGCACCGCTTCCGGCTGGTGACCCGCTCGCCCGCCTCGGCGGGCAAGGTTGCGGCTTCGCGCATCCCATACTCGTCAATGACACGCTGGTCGGCGTGCTCGTGGTGGCGCGCCGCAGCAACGATCGACCGTTCGGGGCCGGCCAGGTCAGCGTCATCCAGACCTTCGCCGACTTCCTCGGCATCCAGATTCGCAACACGCAGTTTCAGGAAGAGCAGGTGCGGGCGCGCCTCATCACGCGCGAACTGGAAATCGTGGCCAGCATCCAACACCTGTTGTTGCCGGGGCAACTACCCTCGGCGCCGCGCGCCGCGCTGGCGGGCTTTTATCGCAGCGCGCGGGAAGTCGGCGGCGATTATTATGACGCGTTGCCCACCGGCGACGGCAACCTGCTGTTGGTCGTGGCCGACGTCATGGGCAAGGGCCTCCCGGCGGCGCTGTTCGCGCTGATGTTCCGCAGCCTGGTGCGGGCGCGGTTGGACCTCGCGCCCCGGCCGGCTGAATTCCTGGCCTGGCTGAACCGGCATCTGTCGGACGAACTGGACCGCGCCGGGATGTTCATCACCGCGCAACTGGTCTTTCTCGACGCCTCCCGCGGCGAGATGCGCGTGGCCGGCGCCGGCCATCCGCCCTTGCTGTTGGCGAATGCGTCCGGCAAAGCCACGGAGATCCCGTCGGCCAGCGCACCGCTGGGCCTCCTGCCCAAAGAAATGTTTTCCGAGACATGCCACGCGATTCCCGCAGGCTGCGCCTTGATGTTCACCGATGGCCTCATCGAAGCCCGCAACCACGTCGGCGACCTGCTCGGAATCGATGAAGTGAAGTCCCTCCTGGCCCACGCCGCCCGCCAGGGCGAGTCCTGCGAAGCCATCAAGCAACGCCTCGTCCAACGCCTCCACGACTTCGAGCAAAGCACCCTACCCGCCGACGACACGGCCTTCATCGTGATCGCCGGCCAGCATCCCAAGCCATGACCAAGAAAATTCTCATCGCGGACGACGAACCCCACATGCTGCGGGTCACGGAACTCAGCTTGAAGAAAGGCGGGTTCGAAATCTTGCTCGCCCGCAACGGCCGCCAGGCGGTGGACCTGGCCCGGCGTGAAAAGCCGGACCTGGTGGTCCTGGACGTGGTCATGCCGGAACTGGATGGCCTGGCCGCGCTGCGCGAGTTGAAGTCCGCCCCCGAGACCGCCGGCATCCCGGTGATCATGCTCACTTCCCGCGGCCAGACGGTGGCCCGGGAAGAAGCCGCCGGCTCCGGCGCCGCGCTGTACCTCACCAAGCCGTTTTCGCCCTCCCAGTTGCTGGCCGAGGCCCGGCGGGTGATGGGCCTGGCTTGACCCGGCCCGACTGACCCCCGCGCGTCCGCCGGTGGCCGTTGCCCGCCGCCGCTTCGGCGCGCCCTAAAATTGGAACCTCCCGCCGGTTTCTGGCATTGCATTGCAGAGTTGGCACGCTGCCAGCGTTAAAGCCAGCCACGAATGCAACTGCAACGACAATACAAAACGCCGCGGGCGCGGAAAATGGCTTGTTTTACCAACGATTCTGCCGCGTTTTCGGTCAGCACGCCTCCCACACACTCCCTCACAAAGAGCGCAATTGCATTGCCGATGCAATCGCAGTGCAACCCAACCCCGTTACCGCGTAGCTGAGATGAAACCCGTTCTTCCACTGTTCATCATGATCGACGCGATGGGCTGGGAAATCCTGCGCGGCGACAGTTTCGGTCAGGATTTCGCCCCCACCCGCAAGCGGCTGGACACCGTCTTCGGCTACAGCTCGACCTGCGTGCCCTCCATCCTCAGCGGACGCTGGCCGGATGAACACCGCAACTGGTCCTACTTCGTCCACGACCCGGAGCGCTCGCCCTTCCGGTTCCTGCGCCCGCTCCGCCGGCTGCCGACGGCCGTCACCAGCCGGCGTATTTTTCGGCGTTGGTTGACCCGGCTGGTGAAGGCGCGCCTGAATTTCCGCGGCTACTTCGACCTTTACAACATCCCGTTCCGGCACATTCACCTCTACGACTTCACGGAAAAGAAGAGCCCGTTGCAACCCGGCGGCATGAACCGTGGCGGGAACATCTTCGATTTCCTCGTCGAACGGCAGGTGCCCTACTTCGTCAGCGACCCCGCGAAGTCCGAGGAGACAAACCGCGACGCGCTGATCGAACAACTCCATGAAGGCCGGGTGGACTTCGCGTTCCTGTATTGGCCCGGCCTGGATGGCCTGCTCCACCGGGTCGGCAACCTGTCGCCGGAGGTGCCAGCCCGGCTGGGTGTTTACGAGGATTGGATTCGGCAGTTGCTGGAAGCGGCCGAGGAGCAATACGAAGCAGTCCAACTCTACGTCTTCAGCGACCACGGCATGGCGAATTGCGACGAGCATCTCGACCTGAAGGCGCGCATCGAGGCCTTGCCGGTGCGGATGGAGCGCGATTACGCGGTGGTCTATGACTCCACGATGGCGCGGTTCTGGTTCTTCAACGACCGCGCGCGGCAGCTCATCACCGGCGAACTGAAGCAGGTGCCGCAGGGCCGGATCGTGCCGGACGCCGAGCTGGCGGACCTGCGAACGTTGTTTCCCGACCGCTATTTTGGCGAACTGATCTTTCTGGTGCGTGAGGGGGTGCTGATCGTGCCGAGCCACATGGGCGAACGGCCGATCCGCGCCATGCACGGCTATCACCCGGCGGAAAAACACAGTTACGCCGCGTTGCTCACCAACCAGCCGGCGATTCCGGAGGACATCACCGCCATCC
>JAKCAB010000886.1 GCA_021839785.1 bacterium
CTCGACGAAGTGATTGCCGCTGCCGCTGGTGCCAAGCTGCGCCCAGGCGCGGTCTTTGTTGCTCCGCGTGATCGGGCTGACCGACCAGTCGGCGTCCATGACCGCGTGCTGGCGGCGGTCCTTGAAGTTGGCGCCGATGCCGAAACGGGTCTCGGCCTCGATGGCGCGGGCAAGCCGGTCTTGCTTGCGTTCCAAGTCCCGCAACGGCAGGTCCAGCACAGTGAGCTTCATGCGACACGCGATGTCCACGCCCACCGCGTACGGGATCACCACGTTGTCCGTTGCCAGCACGCCGCCGATCGGCAGGCCATAGCCAACATGCGCGTCCGGCATCAGCGCGCCGGCCACCGACACCGGCAACAGGCAGGCCTTTTCCATTTGCAGAATGGCGTCCGGTTCGAGGTTGGTGCCCCACTGGCGATAGGCGGCCGGGTGCTCGCGTGCCGGTGGCGGGGCGGCCAGCAAGGCTTTGGCGAAGTCGCCGCGCTGCGGATCGTCGGTGAAAGCGGATGGGTTGCGGAGGACGGCCTCCACTTCCTCGCGCAAGCGTGCGCGGTCACCCCCGCCGAGGCAGTACGCACAGATGAAATCCGTGGCGCGCCGGAGCGGTTCGCCCAGCGGCACGCCGAGGCGGATCAGGTCTTGGGTGTTCATGGGGGGAAGCTAACCGCGTCCCATCTCCGGTGCCACGGCCGCGCGGCACCGTGAAGGCAATCAATGTGCACGCCACGATTCTCGACCGCACCGGCGCGGGAGCAATCCTTGTTTTCCTCCGCGCGAAACGAAAACGCCGACCCAGGCCGCCAAAGCCCGGGCCGGCATTCGCGAAAAACGGGACTTGGCTACGCCCCCGCCAGCGCCTGGTCGAGATCGGCCAGCAGGTCGTCGATGTGCTCGAGGCCGACGCTGAGTCGCACCAGCTCCGGCGTGATGCCGCCCGCGCGTTGCGCCGTTTCGTCGAGTTGCGAATGCGTCGTAGTCGCCGGATGAATCGCCAGGCTCTTGGCGTCGCCCACGTTGGCCAGGTGCGAGAAAAGCTTCAACGCGTCGATAAACTTCTGCCCGGCGGCCTTCCCGCCCTTGATGCCAAAAACCACCATCGAGCCGCCCTTGCCGCGCAGGTAACGGTGGTTCAGCGCGAACATCGGATCTTCCGGCAGGCCCGGAAAGCGCACCCACTCCACCTTCGCGTGCGACTTGAGGTGCTTGGCCACTTTCAGCGCGTTCTCGCAGTGGCGCTCCATCCGCAACGGCAGCGTCTCGATGCCTTGGAGGAAGAACCAGGAATTGTCCGGCGCGATGCAGGCGCCGAGGTTCCGCAGCGGCACCGTGCGCATCCGCAGGATGAAGGCCAGCGGCCGCAACGGGTCCGGCAAATCCACGCCCCAGCGCAGGCCGTGGTAGCTGCCGTCCGGCGTCGTGTAAAGCGGGTGCTTGCCGGCCGCCCAGTTGAACCGGCCGCTGTCCACCACCACGCCGCCGATGCCCGTGCCGTGGCCGCCGAACCACTTGGTCAGCGAGTGCACCACAATGTCCGCGCCGTGCTTCAGCGGCTGCGTCAGGTACGGCGTCGAGAACGTGGAATCGACGATCAGCGGAATGCCGGCGGCGTGCGCGATCTTCGCCACCGCTTCGAGGTCGGTCACCTCCAGCGCGGGGTTCGACACGGTTTCGCAAAAGAGCGCGCGCGTCTTGGCGTCGATCGCCCGGGCGAAGTTCTGCGGATCGTTCGAGTCCACGAACTTCACCTGGATGCCCAGCGTGGGCAGGATGTCGTTGAACTGCGTGTAAGTGCCGCCGTAAAGGTTGCGCGCGGAGACGATGTTGTCGCCCGCCTGGGCCAGATTGATCACCGAGTAAAACACGCCGCTGGTGCCGGACGCCACACCCAGCCCGCCCATCTCGGGCGCGCCTTCGAGCAAAGCGACGCGTTTCTCGAGCACGTCGGTCGTGGGGTTCATCAGTCGCGTGTAGATGTTGCCCAGCTCACGCAGTGCGAACAGGTTGGCCGCGTGCTCGGTGTTGCGGAAAACGTACGATGAAGTGCGGTAAACCGGTACCGCGCGGGAAAACGTGAACGGGTCCGGTTGATGGCCGCCATGCAGGCAGAGCGTCTCGAATTTCATTTGTGACGAGAGCTTACCGGGAGTCGGCAGCCAGGCAAGCCAGTCTTGCGGGAAGTCCGGTCTCGCGCCGCCGGTGTCCTGACTTGAATGCCGCCGGCCCCGGCCCCGACCGCTGTTGCGCTGGCGCGAAGCCAGGCACAGGGCGATCGTGGCGCGGGGCGCGTTCAGGCCGGCCGCGCGTTCGCGGTGTTACTCACCACTTGAAAGCGGCGGCGCGGGTTGTTCGGCTTGCTCGCCCTCATCGTCCGCCGGCCGATGCATCGGGACCCTGCCGTCGTCACGGGAAGCTCCGCCGTCACGCTCGATGCGGCCTTCAGGGCCTGCCGGTCCGCGGCGCCCGGCACGGAAGCCATCTCGCGGCGCGTTCATCGGTTGGCGATCGCCGGCATCGGCTCGTGCGCCCCAGCGCGATCCGCGTCCTTGCGGTGCCACCGCCGGTCCTTCTCGGTCGAGCCAGGCCCCTTGTCCGCGTCCGAAGCCCGGACCGCGGCGTAGCGGACGCTCGCCGTCGCGACCGAATCCACGACCGGGCTGCGCTTCCAGACCGAAGCCAGGACCAGGCTCACCGCCCCCAAAACCGCGGCGCCCGAAGCCAGGCCGCGCGGCCATTCCCAGCGGCCCCAGCGGCCGGCCGCAGCACGGGCAGAAGCCAAATCGGGGACTCGCGAATCCGCGCGCCATCGCCCGCGGGCCCAATCCTCGCTCCCGGTCGCCGGGAAGAAAGTCGGGGCCGCCGCCAAATCGACCTTGCGGGCCGGCGAAGCCGCCGCGCCGGGGCGGCAAAGGCGGCAGATTATCCGTCTCATCGAAACCCTGCCGCGCCAGGCCGCGTGGTCCAGAAGCCGGCCCGCGCCCTTGCGGTCCGAGACCCGCAGCGCCACGACGCGGACCCGGCGGTGCCCAAGCGTCGTCCTCCTCGCCCTGCGCGAGCGGCGGGCGAACGCCTTCGGGGCGGGCGTCGCGACCGGCTTCGCCGGTCAGGGCGCGTTCGTGTCGTGGCGCCCCGCGTTGGTAGCGCGGAGCCTGGTCGCGCGGCGGCCGGTCCGCCTGCTGCGGCACATCGTTGGTTTCCTGAGCCAAGGCGTTCAGCGCGGTCAATCCCAGCGCGAGCGTCAGTGTCATTGCGGTTTGTTTCATACGTTCCGTCCTTTCGCTGTGGGGCTCGCCTGCGGCGACGCCGCCCGCATCGGTCTCGACGCGGTGTTCCAAACGGCGGACGCGAAGGCGAACCGGTGACTCGCCGCTGCTGCCGTGCCGGCTTCGCTGGCGACCCGCGCCAGCCCGGCAACGCTCGGCAAGTTTTCGGCGAATCCGTTTTTCATTACGCATAATCAGACTCCCGCCGTGTTAAGCCCGTATGAGCCGCTGACCGGAATATTGTAAAGGGATGGTAAAAGTCAGCGGCCAAACCCGCCGTGCGGCCGCGATCTCCCGTGCTTGGCGCCGGCACTCCCAACCCGGTTCGCCCGGCAAACCTGAAGCCAACCCTGTCGGCAAACGTCTGAAGGCTGTATGCAATTCCCAAAGGCCCCGGTCTTCCGCCGCTTCATGTTATTGGTTTTCACCGTTGGCTCCGCGCTCGCCGCCGATCCGCCCAAGCCGGTCGCGCTTTACGTCGCGCCCGATGGCAACAACCAGTGGTCCGGCCGCACGGCCGAATCGACGCCCGACCACTCGGACGGCCCGCTGGCGTCACTCATCGGCGCGCGGGACCGGTTGCGCAAGCTGCGGGCCGAGGCGGGTGGCTCGCTGGGGCCGGTGACCGTGCATGTCCGCGGTGGCATGTATCGGATGGAGACGACATTCACGCTGGAGGCGGAGGATTCCGGCACGGCCGCGGCGCCGGTGGTTTTCGTCGCGGCGCCGGGCGGACGGCCAATTCTCAGCGGCGGCCGCGTGCTGACCGGTTTTCGCCAGAACGGCAATCTGTGGGAAACCACCCTCCCGGACGTGAAAGCCGGGCAGTGGTATTTCCGCGAATTGTTCGTCAACGGCCAGCGTCGCCAGCGGGCGCGCGGCCCGAACGAAGGCTATTACCGCATCGCTGCCCTGCTCCCCGGACCGCGCGACGCGCAAGGCAAAGCCGTGGCCCGCGACGGCTTCGGGTTCAAGCCGGGTGACCTCCAGCCGTGGGCGGACCTAAGCGACGTAAACCTGGTGTTGATGCACTCTTGGGAGACCTCGATTCACCCGTTGAAGAGCGTGGACACGGTGTCGAACATCGTCCGCTTCGCGGCGCCGCTGAAGGAATGGTGGAGCATCGGTTACTGGGAAGCGGCACAGAGGTACTATGTCGAAAACGCCCGCGAGTTGCTGGACCAGCCCGGCGAGTGGTACCTGGATCGCCAGACCGGCGTGTTGAGCTACTGGCCGCTGCCCGGCGAGCGCCTCGGCGAAACGGAGGTGGTGGCGCCGCAGTTGACCGAGCTGGTGCGGTTCGCGGGCGACGCAGACAAAGGTCGCTTCGTCCAGCACGTCACGCTGAAAGGTCTCTCATTTCAACACGCCGACTGGGTGTTCGATCCGCGCGGCAACAGCAGCACGCAGGCCGCGGTCGAAGTGCCGGCCGCGGTCATGGCGGACGGTGCGCTGAACTGCGCGGTGGAAGACTGTGAAATGGCGCACGTGGGGACTTACGGCATCTGGTTCCGGCGTGGATGCAAGGATTGCCGGCTTCAACGCAACCGGCTCTTCGATCTCGGCGCGGGTGGCATCCGCGTCGGCGAAGCGAACATGCCGGCAAGCGATGTGGCCGTGTCGAGCCGGGTCTGGGTCGATAACAACCTCATCTTCGATGGCGGACACGTCTTCGCGGCTGGCGTCGGCATCTGGGTCGCACAAAGCAGCTACAATCGGATTTCGCACAACGACATTCACGACCTGCTTTACTCCGGCCTGAGTATCGGCTGGAACTGGGACGACGCGACCAACCGCACCCACGACAACGTCATCGAGTACAACCACGTTCACGACCTCGTTCATGGCGTCCTCAGCGACGCGGGCCTGATCTATTGCTTGGGCGTGTCGCCGGGGAGCGTCATTCGCAACAACATCTTTCACGACATCTGGCCGTACGCGAACCCGCCCTTCGGCTGGGGCATTTACCTCGACGCCACCTGCGGCGGCTACCGTGTGGAGAACAACCTCGTCTATAACACGCGCAGCGGCGGGTTGATGTACAACAACGGCGGCCACGAGCACGTGATTCAGAACAACCTCTTCGCCTTGTCCGCCGACTATGCGCTCTGGCCGTTCCACGAAAAGCGCCCGAACACGTTTCGCCGGAACATCGTCTTCCTGACCCAAGGCCGGCTGCTCGTGCCGTACGGCGAACGCTCGCTCAACGAACGCATCGCCGCGCATGAATCGCCCGGCGACTGGGACAACAACGTGTATTGGGACACTGAAGGCACGGACAAGCTG
>JAKCAB010000377.1 GCA_021839785.1 bacterium
CGCACGTCCCGCATCACCTCCTCGATGTAGTCGGGATCGCTGAACCATTCACAGCCGCGGAGTTCGTGCGTTTGGCCACCGCCGCCGTCGCGGACATCCGGCGTCGCGGCCGGATGCCGGTGTTTTGCGGCGGCACCGGGCTTTACTTCAAGGCGCTGCTGGAAGGCCTGGGCACGGCGCCGGCGCCGGACCCGCAGTTGCGCGCCGAACTTGAGCGCACACCCCGGCCCGACCTGCTCGCGGAACTCGCCCAGCACGACCCGGCCACGTTCGCCCGCATTGATCGCCAGAACCCGCGCCGCGTCGTGCGCGCGGTCGAAATCGTTCGCCTGACCGGCAAACCTGCTTCCGCCCAACGCGCGCCGTGGAGCACCTCCGGCGGCGAAACCCCGCGTTCGCCGGCCACGGTGATTGCATTCAGCCGCACGCCGGGCGACCTGCACGCCCGCATCGACGCCCGCGTGGACGCGATGTTTGCCAGCGGCCTCGTGGAGGAAACTCTCGGCTTGCTCGACGCGGGACTCGAACGCAATCACACCGCCATGCAAGCGATCGGGTACCGCCAAGTCGTCGAGCACCTGCGGGGCGAGCGTGACCTGCGCGCGACGATCGCGCTGGTCAAGCAAAAGACCCGGCAGTTCGCCAAACGCCAGATGACCTGGCTTCGCCACCAACTGCCGGTGCGCTGGCTGGAAATGGCGCCCGGCGAACCGCTGGCCGTCACTGCCCAGCGAGTCTTGGATCTGCGGCCGCGGACCGAATCCAAGAGCTAGCCGATGGCGCTGATTTTGTCCCAGAAGGAAATCGCGGCCGCGGATTCATCGCTTGCCCATTCCGCCAGCAAAACTGCCAGTCATTCACCTGCGACCCGCAACTCGGTCGCGGCGCCAACCCTTGCGCGCCATTGCACCACCGGTCCGATATAGGCTACGTTGTCGCCAGCCGGTTAACTGACTGTTGAAAGCCCTCGTCTCCACCCATCGCGAACGGCGCACCGAACGAGTCTTCCTCGTGGGCGCCGAACTCAAGACCCGCACCGCCTTCGATGTGCACGACGCGCTGACCGAGCTCGCCGAGCTGGCCCGCACCGCCGGGGCCGAAATCGCCGGCCAGACCACCCAGAAGCTCGAACGCCCCAACGCCTCGACGTACATCGGCTCGGGCAAGGCGGCCGAGCTGGCCACCGTCTGCCGCGAACAGAATGTGGATACGGTGATCTTCGACGATGAGTTGTCCGGCGCCCAGGCGCGCAACCTCGAGGCGGTCTTCGAGTGCAAAATCCTCGATCGCACCCAGGTCATCCTCGACATCTTCGCGCAGCGGGCGCGCACACGGGAAGGCAAGTTGCAGGTCGAGCTGGCGCAGCTTCAGCATCTGCTGCCACGGCTGACGCGCTATTGGACGCACCTTTCGCGGCAGCGCGGCGGCATCGGCATGCGCGGCGGCGAAGGCGAGAGCCAGTTGGAGGCGGATCGCCGGCGGTTGCAGGAACGCATCGAAAAGCTGCGGCTGGAATTGGACGAAGTCCGGCGCCAGCGCCAGACCCAACGCCAGGGCCGGCAGCGCAACCAGTGGCCGCTGGCGTCGATCGTCGGCTACACCAACGCCGGCAAATCCACGCTCTTCAACGCGCTGACCCGCGCGGGCGTGCTCGAGGAAGACAAGCTCTTCGCCACGCTCGATCCCACCACGCGGCGCCTGCGGCTGCCCACCAACCAGAACGTCTTGATTTCGGACACGGTGGGTTTCATCCGCAAACTGCCGCACCAATTGGTCGAGGCCTTCAAGGCCACGCTCGAAGAAGTGATCAACACCGACCTGCTCCTGCACGTCGTGGACGTGAGCCATCCGCA
Source organism: bacterium (assembly GCA_021839785.1). Next base: position 1,854 of record JAKCAB010000377.1, read on the forward strand.
GGCGGACGCCCAGATCGAAGCCGTGAACCGCGTGCTGGCCGAGATCGGTGCCGATGACAAACCGGTCCTGATGGTGGCCAACAAGGCCGACCTGCTGCCGCCCGGCGAAGGCGCGCACAGTTGGCGCGAGCGGCATCCGGACGGCGTCTTGGTGTCGGCGAAAACCGGGGTTGGCTTCGCCGAGCTACTGGCGGCTTTGGGTGACGCGCTCCGCCCGATCCGCGACTTCGTGGCGCTGGCCTTCCCGCACGACGCGGCGGCCGCAATGGCGCGACTGCACGAGGTCGGCCAGATCGTGGAGCGCGAATACGACGGCGAGGCCGCACGCTTCAAGGCCCGGATCCCACCACACCTGCGAGCCGAGTTCGCACCGTACATCGTGGGGGAGCGGTAGGCTGGACAGCCGACCCGCAAGCCGCGCGGGTCGGTGCTACTTCAGGAACCAGGACGCCACGTCGATTTTGAAGACCAGTTCGATGCCGGCGAGGAAGACGAGCAGGTAGATCAGTTTCAGGAACGACTGCTCGGGGATCCGCCGGTTCATCCACACGCCCAACCACACCCCCACCGGCACCAGTGGCAGATACAGCAGACTGCTCACGAGCGTGCGGTGGGTGATGATCGATTCCGGCGGCAGCCAGCTCCAGGCGAGCAGCGTCTGGTCGAGGCAGTAAAACGGCAGTTTGATCCAGTTCACCCAGGTGAAAATCAGGACGGTCGTACCGACATAGATCTCCTTCGGCATCCGCTGCGGGATCAAAAACATGCTCACCACCGGGCCGGCACCGTGGGCGAAAGTGGACGTGATGCCCGCCCCGATGCCGAACGGCACGCCCAGACGGTGCGACGGTTCGAACGCGCCTTCCGCGCGGAAGATGCGTTCCTTGGCGACTTGGAAAACCACGAAACTGATCGCGAGCAGGCCGATCGCGATGTTGAGTTCGTCCTTGGAAAAACGACCGATGAGCCGCACGCCCAGGACCACGCCGATCACCACGCCCGGCAGGAGGAACTTGAGGTTGTCACGCCGCCATTTGCCCCAATAGTGGTAAAGCGAAAACAGGTCGCCGGCACACAGGAGCGGGAGCAGGATGCCAATGGCGTCCTTGGGCCCGAAGGCCAGCACACAGAGCGGCGTGGTCAACATCCCCAATCCGCCGCCGAAGCCGGCCTTCGAAACGCCGATGAACAGCGCGGCCAGCACGGCGATGATCAACTTGCCCGGCTCGTACACCGCTTCCCTTTAAGGAGGCACGGCCGCGAAGTCGAGCCGCGAAACGGCGGGCGGCGATTACTTCTCCGCCGTCTTCGTGTAGATGCTGATCGGTTTCTTGAAGCCCGCCGCTTTGACGATATCCATCACGTTCACCAACCTGGACACGGCCCCGTCCGCATCGGCGCGAACGCCAACGACCGCCTCCGCATTCTTTGCCGCGCGGGCGGTGAGTTCGGACTGGAGTCGATCGAGCGTGACCGGCGTCCGGTCCAGGTAGAAGTACGGCGCGGACTTGGCGATGTCGATGATGACCTTGCCCTCGTCACCGCCTTCGCGCGGCTGGCGCGATTCGGGCAATACCAGCTTGATGGCCGGCTGCTGTTTGAAGGTGGTGGAGGCGATCAGGAAGATGAGCAACACCACCAGGATGTCGATCATCGAGACGATGATGATCGAAGGCGGCTGGCGGCGACGGCGTTCGAGAAAGCGCATGGCCGGGTCAGTCAGCGGCGGCGGCCTCCGTGGCGTGCGCTCCCGCGGCCGCGCGCTTCGCTTTGCGACCAACGCTCACCGGCGTGCGGTAAATCTTGCGGAGGAACTCGTCCAGGAGCGTCTCCATTTCGACGGCCATCGACTCGATCTTCTTGCTGAAGTAGCTCCACGCGATCAACGACGGGATGGCGATGAGCAGACCCATCAAGGTGGTGTTGAGCGTGATGGAAATTCCGCGGGCAAACACGGAGTTGTCGCCCAATCCCTTCGCGCCGATGTCGCCGAAGAGCGTGATCATGCCGTGCAAGGTGCCCACCAACCCGAGCAGCGGCGCGATGCCGGTGATGATTTCCAGGACCACCAGGCCGCGTTCAAGCTGCACCACTTCGTGGCGGGCACGGGTTTGCACACTGTCGGCGTTGTCGGTTTTCGGGTTCGGCAAGTGTTCGATGGCCACCAGGACCAGGCGGCTGAGCGGGGTCGGTTGCTGCTGGCAGATGACCTGGAGCGAGGCGAGGTCGTCGCGGCCCTGGCACCGGTCCAGCGCGTCTTCGACCACGTCCGGCGCCACCTTGTTGCGGCGCAAGGCCAGCCCCCGCTCGACGATGAACGCCACGCTCACGATGGACGTGAGCACCAGGAGAATCATGAACGGTCCGCCCGCCTGAAGGAATTGCAGCATAGATGTTCGGAGGAGCTTCGCCGGCTCAGTAATAAAAGGTAAAGCGCACGTCGCGGTAATCCGCGCCGACCATGCGGCGCACGTCCGTCGGCCACTTCTCGTACGGCGAGGGTTTGGTGATCGCCAGTTGGCAGATCGTGGTCCAGATGTCGCCCACGTTTTCCTCGACCACGCGCATGTCGGTGATGCGACCGTCTTCGGTGAGCCGAAAATCAATTACCACTTTGCCCAATCGGTCGAGACTGTAGTGTTGCTGTTCGAGCAGCGCGTCCCAGCATTGCTGAACTGCAGCGACGAAACGCGCGTCGTAATTACCCAGCGACGACGCTTTGACTTCGAGCGAGGATTCGACACGGAAGCGTTTGACGCCGCCTTCCTGGGCCATTTTCTGGCCGATCAAGGCGCTGTTAGGATTGAGGTCCGTTTGCGCCAAAGCCGCGGCGACCGTGCGGGGACGAATCCGCGACGGCTCCTTCGCCGCGGCGGGCAGGCTGGGCGCCATGGGCTGCGGAACCGGCTTCTGTTCCGGACCGGGCTTGGCCATCGCGAGGTCACCCGGCTTGAGTTCGGGTCGCGCCTCGGTCTGCGGCTTGGGGGTTTCTTCCGGCGCCGGACCGACCTTCGCGATGTCCTTCGGGCGAGTCGGTTTCTGATCCACGCCGGCTTCCAGCGGCTGGGCCACGACGGGCGCTTTCGGCGGTGGCTGGGACGGCTTGGCGCGGTCGGAATCTTTGGTTTTGAGCACCAGGTTTTGGATCCCCTCGAGCTTTGGCTGACCGGTGTCTTTGCTGGTGTTGCGGTTCGCCGCCACGGAGTTCACAGCGGAGTAGTACTTCGTGTCCTTGGGGACTTCGTCACTTGCCTGGGCCGGGTCCACGTCCACGAACACGACCGGCACCTCTTCGACCTTGCGCTCGGCCTGACGCGCCTTGGCCGTGGCGGGATTCAAGGGCTGGGCCTTCAGTTGCGGTTGGAGCCATCTGGCCAGCATGGCCAGCGGGCTGAAGCGCCACAGATTATAGCGATGCCCCAACTCCACTGTCGAAAAGAGCAGCAGATGCACGACGACGGAAATGACGAACGCCCGCAACAGCGAATGAGTCGCCGTGCGGACGCGCCAATCCCATGTGAGTGTGTGCGCCACCGAGGTCAAGCTTGCCGCAGGGGGTTTGACACGGCAACTGCCAGTTCGGTTCAAGCCAAGTGCGGGCGACAACTCAAACGCGGCACCGACCGCGTCGGGCATGCCCGGCGGTCGGGTCCGGGATGGAGCGCTCCGGCACTGCGAAACCGCGTTACGGGTG
>JAKCAB010000833.1 GCA_021839785.1 bacterium
GCAGACGGCACCAGCTTTGGAATTGCGGCGCGGAAGTGCTCCGGCTGCTCTGTTGTTGCGCGCCCGCGTACGAGCACGAAGACACGGTGTTGACCGAGGCGTAAAAGCGGTCGCCAGAGCGGGTTTCTGGGGTCGGCTGAGTGGCGGCGAGGAACATTTCGCTGGACTGAGCCGCGGGCCTTTCGCCGCGAACGCTTCCCACTGCGGTGTTTCGGCCCAAGCACCACCGATCGCAGTTCCGCGGCCTTTTGCTGAGTGTTCCCCTGGCCGAACTCGAGGTCTTTCTGAAGAGCCGCGGACTCGAACCGCGGGTTGACGACGCGGGTCTGCCAGCCCACTTTCCCGCGGCAACGGAATGAAACCGCAACGCGTTCGCTTGTTCATCAAACCATTTTGCGGCTGGTGCCGGCAGGCCACGGACTGGCTGGACCGGCAGGGCATCGCTTACGAAAGCCTCGACGTGCTGGCCGACCGCGAAGCCTGGGACAACATGGAGCGGTTGTCTGGCCAGACGCTGGCGCCGGTGATCCAGGTGGACGGCAGGGTGCTCGCCGATTTTGGCGCCGATGAACTTGAGGATTGGTGGCGCCAACAAGGATTCCACGGTGAGTGAACCCCGCATGATGACCAACGCACCAACACTCCCGGCACGCCCGCGGCTGCCCGACTGGTTGCGCATCAAGCTGCCCACCACGGAGAGTTTCGCCCGCACGCGCTCGCTGCTGAGCGAGTTGCAGCTCCACACCGTCTGCGAAAGCGCGAAGTGCCCGAACCACTGGGAATGTTGGAGCCAGGGCACGGCCACGTTCATGATCGGTGGCGACCGCTGCACGCGCGCCTGCAAGTTCTGCGCCGTGGACACCGCCAAACCGCTGCCGCTCGACGTCGAGGAACCGCAGCGCGTGGCCGAGGCGGCGCGGAGGATGCGCCTGCGCCACGTCGTCATCACCGCGGTCGCGCGCGATGACCTCGCGGACGGCGGCGCCGAGCATTTTCGGCGGACCATCGAGGCCGTTCGGGCGCTGAATCCCGGCATCGCGATCGAGGTTTTGACCCCGGACTTCAACGACAACGATTCGGCCATCGACGCGGTGCTGGCCGCGCGGCCGCACGTTTTCAACCACAACCTCGAAACCGTTCGCCGCCTCACGCCAACGGTGCGGCATCGCGCCACGTACGACCGCTCGTTGTCCGTGCTGGCGAAGGCGAAACGCCGTGGCGCTCCCGGCCTGCACACCAAGTCGGGCCTGATGCTTGGCTTGGGCGAGACGCCGGACGAAGTGCGCGGGGCAATGCGGGACCTGCGCAGCGTGGGTTGCAACATCCTTACGCTCGGCCAGTATCTGCAGCCCACGCGCGAGCATCTGCCGGGGGTGGAATTCGTGTCGCCGGCGACGTTTGCCGAATTGGGCGAGGCCGGCCGCGCGATGGGTTTCGTCCACGTGGCCAGCGGACCGAAGGTGCGCAGTTCCTACCATGCGGACGAGTTTTCCACGGTGGGGGACAACGGCGATTCGAGTCAGGCGCGTTAAGCCGCCGTGGAACTTGCGGGGCGCGTCGCGTTATCCCTTGCCGGCGGGCGTCAGCTTCGGTTTGGAGCGCATCAGAACGATGCCGTCGCGGAGGTAAAAGAGGCTGGAAAGCCCCGTGAATACCGTCCCGCCGACCGCCATCCAGAACAACCATCCCGGCGGCCATTTGAACAGCGCCCACACCACGCAAGTCATTTGCAGCACGGTTGCCACCTTGCCGGTGAAGTGCGGGCGCACCTTCACGTGGCCCACGAGGTAATTGACCAGCACGACCAGCAAAAGGAGCAGCACGTCGCGGGCGAGGACCGTCGCGGTCAGCCACAGCGGGATGCGATCCAGGCGCGGGCTGTTGTTCAAGGTGAGCACGACCAAGCCGAGGACGAGCAGGAGTTTGTCGGCCACCGGGTCCAGGAAGGCGCCCATCTCGGTCTTCTGGTTGAAACGTCGGGCGACGAAACCGTCAACGCCATCGCCGACCGCCGCGACGAGGAACACCGCCAGCGCGAGCCAGCGATAGAACTCCCGACCGGTGCCGGTGTAGTTCAGCAAGGCCACGACGAACACCGGCACCAGCAGAATGCGCGCGATCGTGATCTTGTTGGCGGTGGTCATCACCACCCCCGAAGTTTCAGCCGAAGCGCGGGTGGCGTCAACGGCGGGCGCCCGAATCGGCACAAAAAGGCCGGCCGATTGGCGTCCACGGAGGGGTGGCTTGCCGGTGATTTCCGGCATTGTGCTGGCTCCCAAATTGAGGCATGTCAAAGTGCATGCGCATCGTCCCCAGCCCGCTCGTCCCGCGGTTTGCAGTGCTTCTTCTGGCCTCGGTGGGCGCGGTTGCCGCGTCGGCGGCCGAGCCGCGAACGCCAGAAGCGACCGACGTTCGAAACGCGCCGCTCGCAGTCACGAACCTCCGCTGCGAGTACGAGACAAACCCGCCGGCCGTGGAGAGTCCGCAACCGGAGTTGAGCTGGTGGCTGGCCTCGGCTGAGCGCGGCCAACGCCAGACCGCTTATCAAGTCCAAGTGGCCTCGACAGTCGAGCGGCTGAATCAAGACCGCGCCGATCTCTGGGACAGCGGCAAGGTCGAATCCGAAACGACGGCCCATGTCGCCTATGCCGGCCGGGCGTTGCGTTCGGAGGAGACGGTGCATTGGCGGGTCCGGGTCTGGGGCAAGGACGGCCAACCTTCGCGTTGGAGTCCACCGGCAAGCTGGACCGCCGGTCTGCTGGATGCCGCGGCCTGGCGAGCGCAATGGATTTCCGGCGACACTGCCGATGGCCCGCTGCCGATTTTCCGTCGTGAGTTCGCGGTGGCGAAACCCGTGCGCCGCGCGACGGTACATGTGTGCGGCTTGGGCTTCTACGAATTGCGCCTGAACGGTCGGAAGGTGGGCGACAACGAACTCGACTCCGGTTGGACGAATTACCGCAAGCGTTGCCTCTACACCACGTACGATCTCACCGGGCAGATTCAGCGCGGCGCCAATGCGTTCGGCGTCCTGCTGGGCAACGGCATGTATAACGTCCGCGGCGGGCGCTACACGAAGTTCACCGGTTCATTCGGCCCGCCGAAATTGATCCTGCAACTGCACCTCGAATTCGAGGACGGTTCGACCAAGGACGTGCTCAGCGATGCGGCGTGGAAGACCGCGCCGGGTCCGATCACCTTCTCCTGCATTTACGGCGGCGAGGACTACGACGCGCGCCGCGAATTGCCAGGCCGGGATCGCGACGGCTTCGACGACCGCGACTGGCGACCGGCGCAATCGGTAAAAGGCCCGGGCGGGAAACTCGTGGCCCGGACCGCCCCGCCGCTTCGCGCGATGCGAGCTTTCCCAACTATTCGCGTAACGGAGCCCAAGCCCGGGGTGCTCGTTTATGACCTCGGGCAGAACTTCTCCGGTTGGCCGCAGTTGAAAGTGCGCGGACCGGCCGGCAAGACGGTGAAGCTCGTCACCGGCGAGTTGCTTGACAATGACGGCTTGGTTTCGCAACGCAGCTCAGGCAGCCCGGTCTGGTTCAGCTACACGCTCAAAGGGGAAGGCGTCGAAGCGTGGCACCCGCGCTTCAGCTACTCGGGTTTCCGTTATGTGCAGGTCGAAGGCGCGACGCGCGACCCCGCCACGGGCGACACGCCGTTGCTCATCGGCCTTGAAGGCCAGTTCGTCCACTCGTCGGCGCGGGTGGTCGGCGAGTTTGCTTGCTCGAACCCATTGCTGAACCGCATTCACGACCTGATCGACCGCGCGATCGAGAGCAATCTGCAGAGCGTGCTCACCGATTGTCCGCACCGGGAAAAGCTCGGCTGGCTCGAAGTCTCGCACCTGCTCGGGCCTGCCATCGTGTTCAACTATGACGTGCCGCAACTGTACCGAAAGATTTGCGACGACATGGCGGACTCGCAGCTCGCCGACGGCCTCGTGCCGGACATCGCGCCGGAATACGTCGTGTTCGGCGGCGGCTTCCGCGATTCGCCGGAATGGGGAAGCGCCTTCATCATCGTGCCCTGGCAGCAATACGAGTGGACCGGCGACACGGAACTGCTGCGCCGGCATTTCGACGCCATGAAACGCTACGTCGGCTATCTCGGCAGCAAGGCGAAGGACCACATTGTTTCGCACGGGCTGGGCGACTGGTATGACTTGGGACCCAAACCGCCCGGCGAGGCGCAGTTGACACCCAAGGCGCTCACGGCGACGGCGTTTTACTACTACGACACGTGGATTCTGGCGCAGACGGCGGCGTTGCTGGGCAAGGCCGACGACGCCAGGGATTACACCGAGCTTGCCGCGGAAATTCGCGCCGCCTTCAACCGGACGTTCTTCAAACCGGACGCCGGCGTTTACGCGACCGGATCGCAGTGTGCAAACGCCATGCCGCTCGTGATGGGAATCGTGGAACCGGCGCATCGCGCCGAGGTGCTGGAGGCGATCGTGAAGGACGTGCAAAGCCGTGGCAACGCGCTCACGGCCGGAGATGTCGGTTATCGCTACCTGTTGCGCGCCCTGGCGGATGGCGGCCGCTCGGACGTGATCCTCGCCATGAACAATCAGTCCGACAAGCCCGGCTACGGCTACCAGCTCAAGCACGGAGCGACGAGTCTGACGGAGGCCTGGGACGCCGGGCGCGGTTCCTCGCAAAATCACTTCATGCTCGGTCACATCATCGAGTGGTTTTATCGCGATCTCGCCGGCATCGGCACGGACGGTCCAGGCTACCAGCGCATCCTGATCAAACCGGCGTTGTTCAAGCCGGGCAGCGGTTCGGACCCGTCCTCCGTGAACTGGGTGCGGGCCGCCTACACCAGTGTGCATGGGAAAATCGTCGTGTTCTGGAAGCGCGCCGGCGATCGGTTTGAACTGGGCGCCGCGATTCCGGCGAACACGACGGCGACCATTTACCTTCCGGCGAAGGACGCGGCAAGCGTCACCGAAGGGGGGCGAAGCCTGGAGCGCGCAAGCGGCGTGAAGGTGCTTCGCATGGAAGACGGTCGCGCCGTGCTGGCGGTTGAATCGGGAAACTACCGCTTCAGCGTGAAAGAAATTCGGTGAGGCCGACTATGAAACGCGCTCGCTGGAATTGGCGGCTGGCGGTGACCGTTGCCTGCGTCACCGGCGGAGTGCTTAGGGTCCGCGCGCCGCGCAACAGCTTCGGTCACTCCGGGCTATAGGAAACGATCTCCACCTCATTGTCATGATCTGAATCATAACCTCTGCCAGCACAAGGCATTCCGTCTGACGCAGAGCCGCTGTCTCAATTGGCACCCCGGCCGGCGCTTCTGGGTCATCCCCCCCCCCGACCCACATAACCCCATCTGGCCCGAAATCCTCGGTTCCTTCTCCCTATGACCCCAAAACCATTTTCCACTTTTGATCCAATAGGGCTATGTATTTGACTCAACCAAGCACTACCCGTTGCGAAGCCGCAGCGAATCGAACGGCACGGGTGAAACCTGAACCGCCTGCTGGGCCAGACGGTAGAACAGGTTGCCTCGCGAGGCGGACTTGCGCCG
>JAKCAB010000734.1 GCA_021839785.1 bacterium
GTTGCGGGTCTGCCGTTTACTCAACGAGCACGACGCCCGCTATCTGGTCGTGGGTGGCCAGGCCTGTATCCTTCATGGGTTGGTCCGCACGACCGAGGACGTGGATTTGCTCATTGAGCCTTCGGAGAACAACTGCCGGCGCGTTATTGCCGCTTTGAGCCAACTGGCCGATGGCGCAGCCCGCGAGCTGACCCCCGCGAACTGATCGAAAACGTCGTGGTGAAGGTGGCTGACGAAGTCGAGGTGGACGTGAGCACGCACGCGTGGAAGGTGACCTTCGACGAGGCCGCTGCTTCGGCGCTTTACCTGGAGATCGATGGCATTGAGATACCTTGCACTGGCCTCGACATGCTCATCGCCAGCGAGGAAACGTATCGCGAACAGGATGCCGCCGATCGGCTGCGCCTGCTCGAACTGAAGCGTCGCCGCGCCGCACGGGGCGGCGGGTGAATCTCGGCAACGAACGCGCCGCTTATGGAACCTCCGCTGCAACCCGGCACGCTGTACCTCGTGGCCACGCCCATCGGCAACCTCGAGGACATCACGCTCCGCGCGTTGCGCGTCCTGCGCGAGTGCGACGTGGTCGCCGCCGAGGACACGCGCCGCTCCGGCCAGTTGCTCACCCACTTCGGCCTCCGCAAGCCGTTGCTGAGCTATTTCAAGTTCAACGAGGCCCGCCGCAGCGAGGAAATCATCGAGCGGCTGAAGCGCGGCGAAAAGGTCGCGCTGGTGACCGACGCCGGCAGCCCCGGCATCAGCGATCCCGGCGAACGCGTCGTGCGGGCCGCGATCGTTGCCGGCTGCCGGGTCGAGTCCGTGCCGGGGCCGTGCGCGCTGGTGGCGGCGCTCACCGCCAGCGGCCTGCCGACCGGCGAGTTTCACTTCGTCGGTTTTCTCCCGCACAAGTCCGGCCAGCGCCGCAAGGTCCTCGAAGCGCTGCGGGGCGTGCCCGGCACGCTCGTCCTCTACGAATCGCCGCATCGCATCGACCGGCTCCTGACCGAACTGGTGGAAGTCATGCCCGGCCGCGACGTGGTGCTGGCGCGCGAATTGACCAAAAAGTTCGAGGAGTTCCTGCGTGGCAAGCCGGCGGAGTTGCTGGCAACCGCGCGACAACGCTCGCTCAAAGGCGAGTTCGTGGTCGTGATCGGCGCCGCGCCAGAACCGGCGGCGCGGGCAACCCTTGCCGGCGGATCGCTGACTGAACTGTGAGCTCGCGCGATTCGCACGGGCCTGGAAATCGCTGGTATGCGACGGTCGGAAGATTATCGTCTTCGCCAGCTATGATTTCCCAATCCACATTTGAACGCCTCCAATCCGTCCAGCGCCTGGAAATCACCTTGATCGGGTTGAGCGCGGCGGCGGGCGTGGCCGCGGTGCTGGCGATGCTTGAGTACGGTCTCTTCGCCGGCCTTTCGTTTTTTACTGGCCGGTGTCCTGGCCTACGCCGTGGCCAAGTTGCTGAATCTGGCCGGCGAAATTTTGAGCCGCCTGGATCGGCTGAGCAGTTCGGAACGCACCGGCACCACCGGCCACTCGCCAGCGGCAATGCCGCCAACTCCGAAGTTGTGAGCGGAGGTCGAGCGTTGAAGATTGCTTGCGCGGCAACGCCAATTGCGCGAAGAGCAAGCGCATGAATTCACGCCTTCCCCTTCGCGCAACCACCGTTTGCCTCGCGGCCTGGGCTTGGACCGCTGGCACTCACGCCGCGACTGCGCCGCGCAAAGTCGCCGCCTTCGCCGCCTGCTCCACTCTCTGCCAGTGCAAACAGCCGACGGAAAAGGCGTTCAAGGTGATCGCGGACCTTGGCTACAAGTGGATCGATCTTTCCTGCCTGAACTGGGCGCCGCACGTGGCAGTGCCGAAGCTGGTGGCGGACTTCGACGCCGAAGCCCGGCGCGTGGAGGCGGCGCTCCAGGCCAACAGCCTGCGCGTGGCGAACCTCACCTTCGACGCCATCGAGACCCGGCCGTACGACCAGTACAAGCGCGAGTTCGTGGCGGTGGTGAAGCTGGCGGCACGGCTGCACGCGCGCGTGATCAACCTCATGGCGCCGTCCGCGAATTGTGATCGCGCCGATCAGGTGACGAAGTTGCACAAACTCCAGGCCATCGCCGCCCAGGCGGGCGTGATCCTCACCGTCGAGACCCATGTCGGCCAGATCACCGAACGCCCGGCGGACGCGCTCTGGCTTTGCCAGCAGGTGCCCGGCCTGAAACTCACCTTGGACCCGAGCCACTACTACGCCGGGCCGAACCAGGGCGCCCCGTTCCCGCAATTGCTGCCTTACGTGGAAGGCACCGGCTTTCGCGCCGGCGCGATGACCTGGGCGAGCATCCAGTTGCCGTGGGGTGAAGGTCCGATCGATTTCGCCGCGATCGTTCGCGGCCTGGAGGCGCGCGGTTACCAGGGGTTTTACGTGGCGGAATACCTCGAAGGGTTCAACCAACTTGACGCCGTCCAGCAGTCGCGCCGGTTCCTGGACTGGGCCCGGCGACAGTAGCCACTGCCCGGCGGGTGGTTGGCGTCGGGGGCGGTCTTTGGGATTGCAACCGCGAGGATTATGCGGTAAGCGTGTCGCCACGGTTTAAGAAAGGAAGCGTCATGAAAAACACCCTCATCGTATCGGCACTCGCCAGCTTCGCGCTGATCGCGGGCGCGTTCGCGCAAACCCAATCGCCGGCCGCTGCGCCGCAGGACACGGTCGTTACCGCGCCGGAAAGCACCGCTCCGCCGCCGCCGGCGAAGGCGCCGAAGTCCAAGGCGCAGAAATCCACGGCGACCAAGGCCAAGGCCAAGGTTAACGCCGGCTATCCGTTCCGCGGCAAGTTAAAGGCGTTCGACAAGGACGCGCTGACCTTCACGGTCGCAGGCAAGGATAAAGACCGGGTGGTCCACATCACTTCGCAGACCCGGTTCACCAAGGGCGGCAAACCCGCCACGCTCAGCGACGCGATCATTGACGGGGAAGTCGCCGGCACCGTGCGCAAGGTCAAGGACGGAAAAGAAGAAGCGGTGTCGGTGCGGTTTGGACCGGCGCCGAAGGCAGGCAAGTCAGCGGAAAAGAGCGTCCCGAAGAAGGCGCCCAGCAAACCGGGCCAGGCCGAGACGCAATAACCAACGACTGGCGAGCCTGGGCGAATCAGGCGCGGCCTCAAATTCCATCACGTGTCCAGGCCGGCGCGACTTATGCCCGGCGGAACCAACTGGCGATTCCGCCGGTGGTCTTCTTGGGCGAGCTGGGTTGGATACGGTTCACGAACCGGCCGACCAGGTACTGGCTGCGCGCGGCTTCCAACGCCATGATGAATTCGTCGTAGCTCTGGAACCGCTCGCCCGGATGCTTGGCCATCGCCCGTGCGATCGCGTCACTGGTGGGGTGGGTGATCTCGTGAACGACGTAGTTGGGAGGCGTGAGTGGCGTGTGGACGTGCGCGCCCACGACTTCCTCCACGCTCGGCGCCTCGAACGGGACGTGCTGGGTGATGGCGTGGTAAAGCGTGCCGGCCAGGCTGTACATGTCCGAGAGAAAATCCTCGCGCTCGCGACGGACTTTCTCAGGCGCAATGTAGTACGGCGTGCCCCAGACGGTGCCATCGGCTTCCTGCTCGGCATCGGCCCGCCGGGCCAGTCCGAAGTCCACCAGTTTCGGTTCGCCGTCGGCGTTGAAAAGGATGTTGCCGGGCTTGATGTCGCGGTGGAGCAGGCCGTGTTTGAGCGCGGTGTTGAGGGCGGAAGCCACCTTGATGCCGACGTCCAGCACCTCGAGTTCCGGCACGCGGCCCTTTTCGATGCGGCCATCCAGGCTGCCCCGGTCCGCCAGTTCCATCACCAGGTACATCTGGCCTTCCCACTCATCGAAGGTGTAAAGGTGGATGATGTTGGTGTGGTTGAGTCGGGCGCAAGCGCGCGCTTCGCGGTAGAAGCCTTCCATCGCGTGCTCGTCGTTCATGAGCTCGCGCTTGACGAGTTTCACCGCCACTTCGCGCTCCAGTGTCACGTCGAAGGCGCGGTACACGGCGCCCATACCGCCCGAGCCGATGGGGGCACGCAACTCAAACTGGCGGAGGCGCATCGGCATCATCACCGGAGCGCCGCACTTCGTGCAGGGAACGAAGCTCAGCGGCGCCGCATCGCCGGGCAGAAAGAGCGTCGTGCCGCACGCGGCACAGGGGATCATCCGCAACGCTTTGCGCGAACCGTTTTCGTCCACAGGCACAAAGTGATTATGGGCCGCGCCCGAACCCCTCGCAAGCGTTGAAACCGGGCTCTGGCGGGGCGCCGGCACGCGCAGCGGCCGCCGCGTAGAGTCCGTTCCAGCCCCTCGGGCCGTTCTTTGCCCAAAACCGCTTTCCAAGTTGCTTAGACTCATAATGGCTCCACCTCGAAAGTAAGCAGGTTTTCCGCCAACTCCCGGCCGGGGCCGAAGTTCGCACGGCTCGCCGCTTGCCAAGCTGGGACTCGTGCTTAGTGTCGCCCTGTGCGCATCTTGTTTATTGGCGACATCGTTGGGGAGCCCGGCCGAAAGGCGGTGAAGCGCCTCGTGCCCCGGCTGCGCTCGACGCTCGCCGCCGACGTCGTCATCGCCAATGGCGAGAACAGCGCAGGCGGCGCCGGACTCACGGCCAATACCGCCCGGGAGATCTTCGACGCCGGCGTGGATGTGATCACCACGGGCGACCACGTCTGGGACCAGAAAGAGGCCGTGACCTACCTCCCGGTGGAACCGCGTGTTCTGCGCCCGTTGAACTACCCCGCCGGCGCTCCCGGCCAGGGCGGTTTTCTGCTCCAACGGCCCAGCCTGGCGCCGATCGCCGTGCTCAACGCCCAGGGGCGGACCTTCATGGGTGACCTCGAAAGCCCGTTCCACGTCGTGCCCGCGGAGGTAAGGCGATGGCGCGAGGTGACGCCGCTGGTGTTCCTCGATTTTCATGCCGAGGCCACCTCCGAGAAGATCGCCCTGGCCCGGATGCTCGACGGGCAGGTCAGCGCGGTCATCGGCACGCACACGCACGTGCAAACGGCGGACGAACAAATCTTTCCCGGCGGCACGGCCTACCTGACCGATGCCGGCTTCACCGGCGCGCACGAAAGCGTCCTGGGCCGCGACCTCGAGCCGGTGATCAAGCGGTTCGTGACCAACCTCCCCCAGCGTTTCACCGTCGCCACCGGGCGGGTGTTCCTGCAAGGCGCGCTCGTCGAGGTGGACCAGTCCACCGGCAAGGCCTTGAGCATCCAGCGGGTCTCGGAAGCGATGCCCATCGAAAATCCATGAACCGCCCGGTCAACCTGTGCGAAGCGGCGGTTGGACCGGGAAGCGTCGGGCACCGCGAGACGCGCCATGCCGACTCATTTTCCGTTTGCCAGACGGGGCCTTCTCGCCAGACTACCTTCCCAATGCAAGCCCAAGGCCATTCCGCGCTTCCGGGGATGAACCGCACCAACTGCGGCCTATCCGCGGTGGTTGCCAGGGATAAACCGCACACACTGCGGTTAAACCCCGGAAAGTCCGGGATGAACCGCTTGCGGTTCAAT
>JAKCAB010000646.1 GCA_021839785.1 bacterium
ACGCAAAACGGCGGCGCACGAATTCGGCCGCGTTCATTCGAAAACCCACCGCGTCGGCATCCAGCCAACCGGGGCGGGAAACGCCGAAATTCTTCGTCTTGGCCGGCGCAACTTTCCGCGATGGCGACCGGCTGGTTATTCCGCGGACCGACTGGACCGTTCATGCGGCTGCAAAGTGAGAGGCTTTGCCGGCAACCGCCGCGGCTGGCTGACGCGCAACGAGGGATTGGCTCAGGGTTCACGCGACTGGAGCTTTGCTCCGCAACCACCTGGCTTGGCGGATTGGCCCGTACCGCCAAGGTTTTTCAACTCAGATTTCCGGCCGTGAGGGGGCCCAAGAGTCCGTTGCGAAAACGACGGTTAGCACGCGGGGGTGCACGGAAAAACGTTGCCAGGCGACGGGCTGACTTTTACGGTTAGCGCATTCCATGGTGCCACGGCGTCCAGATGCGCAGAAGGTATTCTGCTTCCGGGTGGCCGTCTCCATCCGGCTGGGCGTGGTGGCGTGGGATGTCGTTAACTCAAGACCCTCCATATGAAACCAAAAAACCTCTGCCTGTTGCCGCTGATCACGGCCTCGGCGTTGTTTTGGGCCTCGCCGGATGCCCGCGCCCTGCCGGTGATCACGGACGTGGTCGAGACCGGTGGCGACAACGAAGCCACGGACACGATCACCGCGAAGTGGACCGGCGTTACTTGGAACCGCACCGTCGCCAACGAACCGACGTCCGGCGCGGTGGGCACGGCGTTCACCTGTGGCACCCTCAAGGAAGACGCCCCGTGCTACGTGGACCGCAACCACCAATATAACGGCGCCTCCTCCAGCCTGCCGATCCCGCAGTATTTGGTCGGCGGCGAGTACATCATGCCCGGCAACGACAACCGGGACAACCCGGATTACATGCTTGATATCACCATCAACGACACCTGCTATGTCTATGTGCTGGTGGACAACCGTCTCCAGGACGGCAGCAACGCCAACCCGCCGACCTTCGGACCGAACATGCAATGGCTGCTCGACGGCGGCTGGGAACCGATGATCACCGGGGCCAACCGCGCCGCCAACCCCACCTGGCCGGATGAAGTCGGCATCGACGAAGGCGCCGGCGGCACCGGTGCGGGCGTTTCGATCGAAAACTATTTCTCCGTTTATGTGAAGACCGTGCCGGCCGGGAGCTTCCAGCTTTACCAAGCCGACAATTCCGATCGCAACATGTACGGCGTGGTCGTCAAGCCGGTGCCCAAAGGGCCTTTCGTGAGCCTGGCGCGCGGTAACATGCGCGGCGTCACGTTCGCCGTGACGGACGGCTCCCAAACCGCGCTGAAACCGGACAGCCTCGCGTTGACGTTGGACGGCGAGGCGGTCACCCCGCAAAGCGTCACCAAGAGCGGTCTGACCACCACCATCGCCTACCGGGTCGCCTACCCGCTGGCCTCCGGCTCCCAGCACACGGCGGTTTTGGACTTCACCGACGCCGCCGCGCCCCCCACGGCCAGCAGTTTCACGCTGGACTTCACCGTGCAGACC
The DNA here is from genome assembly GCA_021839785.1 of bacterium. The sequence continues at coordinate 1,529 of JAKCAB010000646.1, forward strand.
TATCCGACGATTCCAGTCACGATGTCGTTGCCTTCCGCGGACACCTCCAAGCCGGGTTTCAAAGCCAAGGTCTTCCAGTACGACAACACCCCGGCCGACGGCTCCCAGAACATCGTTCGCGGGCCGGGCGGCACCGGCCTGATCCCCAACGTCGAACGCCAGATCGCGATGGGTTACATCAACCCGGACACCGGCCAGCCGTACCCCAATACCGCGAGCACCGATTGGCTCCACGCCGACGGCAGCACGGACACGGTCGGGGCCGATGGCTACTTCACCGTACCCGGCGTAATCAACTGGAACGGCCTGGCTCCGGCCGACGCCGGCAATTTCTCGGCCAGCAGCACGCCGGCGTTTCAAGATGACACCATCCCCGGCATTCCCGGCACCAGCCTCACGCCCGCTGACCGTTATGTGGTCTCGATCGAAACGATCCTCCAACTCAAACGCGGCGCGTACCGCTTCGGCGTGAACAGCGACGACGGTTTCCGGCTCTCCAGCGGTTGGGGCCCCGGCGACGTCGTCGGCATCCAGTTCGGCACGGCGGGCGACCGCGGCTTCGCCGACACCACAATGGACTTCGCCGTGGAAGCCGACGGCAATTATCCGTTCCGCCTGATGTATTTTCAAACAGGTGGCGGCCAGGGCTGCGAATTCTTCGTGGCGAACGTCGAAACCGGCGAGAAGACGCTCATCAACGATTTATCCGCCGCGGCCCCCATCAAGGCGTACAGCGAAAGCGCCGCGAGCCGGCCTTACGTCTCGCGCGTGTTGCCGGCCATCGGCAGCCAGTTCGTGATCGCGGACATGGACTTGGTGGTGGACATCACCGACGGCGCCATCCCCGTGGACAACGGCTCGATCGCCTTGACCTTGAACGGCGCCGCCGTGGCGGTCACCCCCACCAAGTCGGGCAAGGTCACCACGATCCAACGCCCTGGATCGGTGGCGAACCTGTTCGCGTCCGGCGCGAACAACCTCAGCCTGGTTTACAGCTTCACCGACGGGGGCGCCACCACCTTCGTGACCAACAACTGGTCGTTCAGCGTCCCCGCCTACACCACCCTCGTCCCCGCGGCCTACAAGGTGCCAGCGAGTTCGGTGACCGGCACCGGCTTCACGGGCCGGATCAACCAGATCGACCGGTCGCGGGATGCCAACCAAGGCAACGGCGGCCGTTACACCGGCAACGGCGGCGGCGGCAACAACATGCCCCGCCCGGAAATCCAGTTCGCCGGCGGTTACATCAATCGCACGAACAACCTGCCGTTTGACAATCTGGCCCTGCCGGGCACCAACCCGGATGGCAGCCAGGATATCCCCGACGTGATCAACTGGAATTCGGGAAGCGGCGGCGCCGCCGCCAACAGCGGCATCTTCAACGGCGGCACGTGGCCCGATGCGGCGGTGCCCGGCCTGCCCGGCACCGGCACCTCCGGTTCGACCGCCGTCGGTCTGGACAACACCGTCATGGAGATCGAGACCTACCTCGAACTCAAGGCCGGCGCGTACCTGTTCGGCGTGAACAGCGATGACGGCTTCATCCTCATTGCCACCGCGAACCGGCGCGACACCCTGGGCACTCTGATCGGCCGCCGCGATCCGGGCGGCGGGAACTCGGGTTCGTTCATCACGGCCGCCGCGATGAACGTCATCGTGCCGGAAGACGGGATTTATCCGTTCCGGCTCCTCTGGTGGCAGGGCGGCGGCGGCGTGAACTGCGAGTTCTTCAGCGTGGACCGCCTCACCGGCCAGCACCTCCTCATCAACGACGTGCTGAACAGCACCCGCGCGATCAAGGCCTACAGCACGTACACCGGCCCGGCCCGGCCGTGGGTCAAGTTCTCGGTCTATCCGCTGGCCAACCTCTGGCAGAACCAGCTTCAACAAAGCGGCCCCGGCCCGATCAAGGTCGTCGTGGGCGCCGGCAATCCGGCCGACATCGCGAACGATTCCCCAAGCATCCGGCCCTTCGGCGATGCCGTCGGGGCCGTCGTCGCGGATGTCGGCACCGGCTCGCTCGGCCTGGTGCTCAACGGCGCGAGCGTGACCCCGACGATCACGGACCTCGCGGGCACCACCGACAAGTTGGTGCTCTACACGCCGGACACGCCGCTGGCTTCCGGCTCCACCAACACCGCCGGTCTGGTTTACGCCGGCGGGACGAACTACTGGACCTTCACGGTCATCACCAACGTGGCCGTGCCGGCCAGCGCGGCCGCGCCCGTGTCGGCGGCCGACCCCAACGCGCCGGGCTTCCACGTCAAGGTCGTGCAGGCCAGCGCTGCCCGGCCGGGCGGCAACACCGCCGCCGCGGCGGAGGATCAATTGACCGGCAATCCCGCCAGCGTGGCCATCCCCGGCCCCGAGGCTGACGGAGCCTACATCGCCTCGGGCATCATCAATTGGAACAACACCAAGAACCCCGGCAACACGCCGTCCGACATTGGCAACTTCCAGCCGCTGTTGGGCGGTCCGGCCGACGATCCGATCCCGGGCATTCCGGGCACCGGTCTCACCGGCAACCCGCGGTTCGAGAACATCACCGCCGAAATCTTCGCCTGGCTGGAACTGCCGGCGGGCTACCAGAAGTTCGGCGTCAACGGCGACGACGGTTGGAAGGTGCAAATCGGCATGCCGGGACAGACGGACGGCCCGGTGCTGTTCAGCATCGATCGCGGCGCCGGCGCGCGCGACATTCCGTTCGCCTTCATCACCCCGCTGGCCGGGCTCTACCCCGTCCGCTTGGTTTGGTACCAAGGCGGCGGCGGCGGCAACCTGGAGTTCTTCACCTACGGCCCGAACAACCAGAAGATCCCGGTCAACGACCGGAGCAATCCGCTGACCGTGAAAGCCTGGTACAAGGCCAACGTGACTCCGGCGGAGGATCCGCAAATCACCACGTGGGGCGTCAGCGGCGGCTCGATCACCCTCGAGTGGAAGAACGGCGGCACCCTCGAATCCGCGCCAGCGGTCACCGGTCCTTGGACGAGCACCGGTGACAGCGATGGCTCGTTCACCGAAGCCGCCACCGGCGCAGCCAAGTTCTATCGCGTGAAGCGCTGAACGCCCCACGCAGTTCAAAAGCGAAAGGCCGGGCGAAAGCCCGGCCTGCTTGTTTTCAGAGTCAATGCCGGCGGCAGCAATCCACAGCCCGGCGCGCGGCCATTTTATGCCGCCGCCGCCACGCGCGACGCCAGCGTGTGGATCATCCCCTCGAAAATCAGCCGCCCGTCGGCGCTGCCCAGCAAAGCCTCGCTCGCCCGGTCGGGATGCGGCATCAGGCCCGCCACGTTGCGCGCTTCGTTACCGATGCCCGCGATGTTCGACAGCGAGCCGTTCGGATTCGCGTCGTCGGTCAGTTCGCCCGCCGGGTTGCAGTACTGCCAGAGGATTTGCCGGTTGGCCTGCAGCCGCGCCAGCGTCGGTTCGTCGGCGAAATAGCAGCCTTCGCCGTGCGCGACGGGGATCTTCAGCAACTTGTCCTGCGGCGTGCGGCAGGTGAACGGCGTTTCGAAATTCGCGGTTTTGAGCAGCACCTGTTCGCACCGGAATTGCAGCGAGCGGTTGCGAATCAGCGCCCCCGGCAACAGCCCGGCTTCGCACAGAATCTGAAAGCCGTTGCAAATCCCCAGCACCAGCCCGCCTTCCGCGGCGAAGCGTTGCACCGCCTGCATCACCGGACTGAAGCGCGCGATGGCCCCGCAGCGCAGGTAATCGCCGTAGCTGAACCCGCCGGGGATGATCACGGCGTCCACGTCGCCCAAGGAGGTTTCCTTGTGCCAGAGCAGGTCCGCCTCGTGGCCGAGCACGCGGACCGCGTGGACACAGTCTTGATCGCAGTTGGACGCCGGAAACTGAAGGACGGCGAAGCGCATAAAGCCGCGGGGGAAGGCCCGGGATGGTCGGGATTCAGTCGTGGAGTTCGAGCCGATAGTCCTCGATTACCGGGTTGCTCAGGAACCGGTGACAGGCGTCGTGCAGTTG
>JAKCAB010000335.1 GCA_021839785.1 bacterium
GAAGAAACCCCCAAGGAGGCAATTGGTCCGGAACGGCGCCGCGGTTCTCCGGGAAGCGCGGTTTGCCTGCCGTCCCATTCCACGGAACCTTGGGCATAAAATCGGGCGCGGCCCGCGAGACCCGCCCGGCCACCCGATGGAAACCCGACAACTGAAAATTTTCTGCGCGGTTGCCCGCAGCGGCAGCCTGGTGGCCGCCTCCACAAAACTCCACCTGACGCCCTCGGCGATCAGTCACAGCCTCAAGGCGCTGGAAACCGAGCTGGGCTGTCGGCTCTTCGAACGCGCCGGCAAGCGGATGTTGCTCAACCAGGCCGGCGAACAACTGCTCGCGCAGGTGGATGGCCCGCTGGCCGAGTTGGACGCGGCGGCGGAGTCGCTCAAACGCCTCGGCAAATGGGGCCTGACGCGCCTGCGCCTCGGCACCGCCGCCTCGGCCTGCCAGCATTTCCTGCCCGCCGTGATCCACGAATTGAAGAAGCTTCACCCGCGGCTCGAACTCCAAGTCAGGACCGGCGACATTCCCGAGATGTTGGAGTTGCTGCGGGCCAACGCGGTGGACGTGGCGCTGGGGGTGAAGCCAGAGAACCCGCTGGGCTTCGAGGTCCGCCCGGTCTTTCGCGATGAGCTGATGTTCGTCTTCGCCCCGGCGCATCCCTGGGCCGACGGCCATCCGCTCTCGCGCGACGAGCTGCGCCTGCAGCCGTTGATCCTTTACCACCGCTCCAGCCCGACCACGCGGCTGGCATTGGTCGAGCGGGAACTTGACCAGCGGGAACGCGAGTTTCTTCTGCGTCTCGTCGAGGAACTTTTCCACGCCCCATTTGTCGATGAGGTATTTGAGGCGCGCCTTCTTGCGGTCGGTGCGGTCGCCGTGTTCGATGAACACGCGGATCATGGCCACGGCCACGGCCACGGCTTCGCCCGGCTTCACCAGGACACCGCTGTCCGACGCGAGTTGCTTGTGGCCGGTGATGCCGGCGAGTTCGACGCGGAAATAGACGCCGGGAGCAAGTTCGACCGGCGGGTTGTCTTTCGTGGAGTGGCCGTGAAATGCAGTTGTTACCCCCTCACCCGCGCTCCGGGCACCTTCTCCCCCATTGGTGAGGGATGGGGTGAGGGGGACGCGCACCGCCATGAACCCGAGGTCGTTCGTGTCCGCCACCGTGTCCACCGCGCCGCCGCCTTCGAAGGCCACGTTGAACTTGCGCGGCAGGCCGTACAGATCGCGATGGTTCAGGATGTAGTGGTGCAGCGCATGGGCGAAGGGCCGCGTGTCGAGCAACTCTTGCGGATCGATCCCCGCCGTGGGCGACGCGGTGATGTTGCGCACGTTGTCCACGCCGGCGCCTTTGGCGGTCAGGCCGAGGCCTTGCAGTTTGGTGATGACGTTGACGAGGTCCTTCGGCGCGATTTCCCGGATTTGGAGGTTCGACCGCGTGGTAATGGCCGCCTTGCCGTTGCCGAAGGCGTCCGCGATCTCCGCCAGGCCGCGCATCTGCGCCGCCGTCAGTTCGCCGGCGGGGATGCGGCAGCGCAGCATGAACGAGTTCTGCGCCGGGGCGACGTAGAACAGGCCAAAGTAGCGGAAGCGGAACGTGTCCTCCTCGTTGGGCAACTTGTTCTGCTCCGCGTGGGCCAGGATGCGGTCCCAACTGTCCAGCGGATCTTCCGCGTGCTTCCCACAACTCCTGCTTGGTGACTTCGGACAGCGGCGTGCCGTGGATCGTCGCTTCTTGGGGCGCCGCGAGATTGGTCCCGCCGCTGGCCGGGTCGGCGGTGATCCGTCCGTCGGCCGCGATACCGACGAAAGGCGTCAGCCCGCGCTGGGCGACCCCGGCAAGGAAGCCCTGGAGATACTCCTTTTGCTCGGCGGTGAACTCGCCATGCGAGCGAGGCGCCAACGCAGCTTCTGGCCGTGGCAAAGTCATGCGCGAACCGGTTGTCAGTGGCGCCGCGTTCAAGACGTCTGACGCGGTGTCAATCATGCCGTTCCAGCCAGCGCAGGCGGTGTGCCAACCCTGCCGGGCGTCCTTGAAAGGTTTCCAACGATCCGATGAACCATTTTCAAAAGCATTTCCGAGCCGCGCTGGCGCGGGGATTGTGAGGGCGAAAGGAAGCAGACCGGGTCGAACTCGGCCTTGTCGATTCGCACGCTGGCCAGTTCGGGTTGTCCGCCGGTGGCAGGTCCACCACCGGCCTGAAGTTTTTTGCCCAGACTGCAAAAATTGTTTCGCCAAGAAGCTCGCCGCACGGAAGCACCTCACTTCTGCTCCTGCACCGCCCGAATTTTCACGGCGCAAAACTTGTAGGCCGGCTGGCGCGAGTACGGGTCAAACGCGGCCAGGGTCAGCCGGTTCGTCGCGTCGTAGTGCATCGGGATGAAAAGCAGGCCCGGGCGCACCGTCGGCGTGATGTGCGCCGCCGCTACCACGCTGGCCCGGCGCGAACTGATCTCGACCTTTTGATTCGCCGTGATGCGGAAGCGCTCCGCGTCGCGCGGGTTGATCTCGACGTAGATGTTTTCCGGGTAAAGCTGCCGCAGCACGTCGGACTTGGAGGTGCGCGTTTGCGTGTGCCATTGCGCGCTGGTGCCGCGTCCCGTCAGGAGCGTGAACGGATACTCGCGGTCGGTCGGTTCGGGCAGTTCGCGCGGCGCCTCGAAGAGGAACCGAGCCTTGCCATCGGCGTGGTAAAAGCGGCCATCGGCAAAGAGGCGGCGTTCGCGAGGCGGCGTCGTTGAGTCGTTAAATGGTTGAATCGTTAAATCGTTGAAACCTTGATGCGTCGAAGCCTCGCCCGTTTTAACGTTTGAACCATTTGACGATTTAACCTCTTCGGCAGCCGGCCACGGCCACTGCACGCCGCCGCACTCGTCCAGCATCCGGTAATCGCGGATGCCCGTGATGTCGCAGGGCTGGCCCTTGGAGACGCGCTTGAGGATTTGGAAAACAGCTTCGGGCGAAGTCCACTCGCGGAACATCTCGCCGCACCCCCAGTAGTGCGCGGCCAGCTTGAAGATGTTGAAATCGCTCAACGCCTCGCCCGGCGCGCGCGCGACCTTCTTGACCAGCCCGAGGCGGCGCTCGCTGTTGATGAACGTGCCTTCCTTCTCGCCCCAACCGGCGGCGGGCAGGACCAAGTGCGCCAGCCGCGCGGTTTCCGTGGTGTGATACATGTCCTGGACCACGAGGAAGTCGAGTTTGGCGAGTAGTGAGTCAAAATCAGACCGTAAATCCGAAGCCCGAATTCCGAAGTTCGAAGCAAGCCCGAATTCCGAAGTTCGAAGCAAGCCCGAATTCCGAAGCCCGGATTTCGGATTTCGGATTTCGGATTTTGAATTTCCTCTGCCAATCCACGAATGGGCCGTGTTCGTCGCTACCACCCACAGGCCCTTGATCGTGTCATCCGCGATGCCCTGCAAAATCTGGTCGTAGGCCCAACTGTTCTTTGCCGGGATGCGCTCGAATGGGACGTGTAGGGCGCGCGCGATTTTGTCGCGGTGGTCCTCGCTCAGGAAGTCGTGCCCGCCGAGCAGGTTCGTGGTGTTGCTGAACAGCCGCGAGCCCATCGCGTTGCACTGGCCGGTGATCGAGTTCGCGCCGGTGCCGGGCCGCCCCAGGTTGCCGGTCATGAGCGCGAGGTTGATGATGGCCTGCGCCGTGCGCGTGGCTTCGTGGCCCTGGTTCACGCCCATCGTCCACCAGAACGACACCGCTTTGCCGCGCGCGATGGTCTCGGCGAGCCGGTCGATTTGCGCGAAGGACAAATCGGTTTCCGCCACCACGCGAGCCGGCGTGAAGTCGCGGACGAATTGCTTGAAATCCTCGAAGCCCGTCGTGTGCCGCTCGATGTAGCCGCGGTCGATCCCGCCTTTGGCGATGAGCAAATGCGCCAGGCCGTAGAGCAGCGTGAGGTCGGACTTGGGCCGCAGGGGCAGGTGCTGGGTCGCGGCCTGCGCGGTTTCGGTCTGGCGCGGGTCGAGGACGATGATCTCCGGCTGGTTCGGGTTCCGGAGCACGCGTTGCCAGAGGATCGGATGCGCGATGCAGAGGTTCGAGCCGATCAGCACGATCACGTCCGAGGCCTCGAAATCGGCGTAGGTGTAAGGCGGCGCGTCGAAGCCGAACGCCTGCTTGTAGGCCACCACGCTCGTGGCCATGCACTGGCGGGTGTTGCCATCGCCGTGGACCATGCCCAGGCCGAACTTGGCGAACGCGCCGAGGAAGGCGAGTTCCTCCGTGCAAATCTGGCCAGTCCCAAGCCACGCGACCGACTCCGGGCCAAACTGGTCCTGAATCGCCTTGAAGCGGACGGTAAACACCTGCATCGCCGTGTCCCAATCGGTGGGCACCAGTTGACCGGCGGTGTTACGCAGCAGCGGCGTGGTCGCACGGTCGGGCGCGGCCAGCGGCGTGAGCGCCTCCCAGCCTTTCGGGCAGGCCATGCCCAGATTCACCGGATACTCCGGCGTGGGCGTGAGGTTCACGGCCGCGCCTTTTTTCAGATGAATGTTCAACCCACAGCCGGTGGAACAAAAGCCGCACACGGTGGTGGTGGTCGCTTCCGGCACGAGGCGCGCCGGCACTTTGCCGAGGCCACCCGCGCCGGCCTTCAACGCCAAGTCCGCCGTGAGCGGGCCGTGCCAGCGGCGCAACGGCGAGTTCTTTTTGAGCAAGGCAGTTTTCACGAGGCGATGGCACCGGGCATTTTCATCGGCTGCACGGCAAGGAAGAACAGGCGGCGCTCCAGAAATTCACCGGCCAGAGCCAGGGCGAACAAGCCCGTGAACGCCAGCGCCAGCACGGGCGGCAAGGCGACCCTGGCGGCGCCGGCGCAGCTTTGCAGCAGCAGCGGCGCGGGCAGTATCACCGCGCCCAGCAGCATCGCGGTGATCTGGCAACGGTGGACCACGCCGAAGCGTTCGGTGAGCAGCAACGCGGTTTTGTGCCACGACGAGAAATCGTCATCGGCCAGGCGCCGCAGCACGCGATGCTCCAGCGCCAATTTCACCGCCGCGACCACGGCGAGGAGGCCCGCCAGCGCCAGCGCAGTGGGGATCGGGTCGCCGCAAGCCGCGAGATTCAGCAGCGTGCCCAGCGCGCCCAGCAGCCAGGTCGTGCCGCTGAATTTTCCCGCCGTCAGCGGCAGCCGCCAGAACTCGCGGCGCGTGTCGTGGTAGAGCATGACGGAGCAGAACACGCCTCCCAAGCCGGCCAGCACCGTCGCGCAAGCCAGCGCGATCCGCAGACTTGGAGGCACCAAACCCGGAATCCCTGCCGCCGCTGTGTTCAGTCCCGCCAGCGGCAGGAACAGACCAAACACGACGATTTCGCGGCTCAACCACGATTGGCGGAGGCCGAGGAAGGCCCGCCACGCGCCCAGAGGACGGCCCAGGTGAAACACGCCGACGAGCAGCGCCACGGTTCCGCTGGCGAGCGCCGCCAGGGTTTGCGCGGCGTGGAGGACGCGGCTTGGGTTGG
>JAKCAB010000485.1 GCA_021839785.1 bacterium
CCGCGGTCAAGATGAAGATCGGGAAGACATAATCGTTCTTCGCCACGCCGGGCCGTACCTCCGGGATGGCGATGGGCAGCGGGTGCGATTGGTAGTAAACCCAGAGCATGGCGCCCGCGAGGAGGAAGATCAGCATCAACGGCAGGATGATGACCGCACTGAGCAGCAGCGCCTTGCGGCCGTCGTTGACCGACCGGCAGGTCAGCACGCGTTGGACGATCAATTGGTCCACGCCGTGCGAAGACAGTACCTGAAAGGTGGCACCGATCAGGCCCATCCAGAGGTTGAACGGCTTGGCCAGCGTGAATTGCAGATTCAGCCAATGCAGCTTGCCGCCCTCCGCCGCGACGGCCAACGCCTTGCCCAAACCGCCTTCGATCAACGTCGGCACGTAGGCGAGCGCGAACAGGCCGCCGGCGAGGAAGAGCAGGAATTGCACGGCCTCGACCCACACCGCGGATTTCACTCCGCCCACCAGCGTGTAAGTCAGCGACAGCAGCACAAAGATCACGATCGCCCAGCCGATTTCGCCCTCCGAAAAACCGAGCATCAGTTGGAGCGGAATACACGTGACATAGACGCGCACCCCCGCGGCCAGCACGCCGGCGAGGAGGAAAAAACCGCCCGCCGTGCGTCGCGCCGCCGGTCCGAACGCGCGCTCGAAAAGCTGGTACGGCGAATAAATCTCGCCGCGGAAGTAATGCGGCACCATCGCCACCGCCAGGATCACGCGGGCGATCACGTAGCCGATGATGATCTGGATGAAAGTCAGATCGTCCGGGCCGTAGGCCATCGCTGGCACGCCGAGGAACGTCAGCGCGCTGGTCTCGGTGGCGACGATCGAGAAACCAACGCTCCACCACGGCATATTTTTGCCGCCCAGAAAGAAATCGCGGGTGGATTGCTGACGCCGGCCCGACCAGATGCCGAACGCAACGATGGCGCCCAGATAGATCGCGATCACCGCCCAGTCGGCGGCGCCCAGGAAACGGGTCGCGACTCCGGTCATCATGGCCGCGGGTTAGTCGCGGCAGGCAACCGGTCCGGCGTTGGCGGCGAGGTCAGGCATGGCCGCAGCCGTTGGTGGGAGCACAAATGGCCAGCCGGGGCTTGCCGGGGCCGAGCGCAAACTCCGTCGCAGTCCGCACCGCCGCAGACTCTTCTTCCAACAGCCGGGCGCAATCGGCCGGAGCCAGGTCGCGCGTGCGGGCGGCGGAATCCACGAAGCCGGCGATTGTCTGGCGGCCGTAGTTGAGCAGCCCTTGGCGCAACGGCAGCGAAAAGACCGCCAGCACCACGCCGTAAATGAGGACATGCCAGCCGTGCGCGCTGCCGGCTTCGAGCGCGTTCCAGTAGCGGCGCACCAGCCGCTGGTCGCGCATCGGGAGCAGCCGCCACAATTGGGACCGGCCCACCGCCTGGCTGGCCAGCGCGAAAGGTTGCAGCCTCGGCTCGCCCGCCAGGGTGGCATCCAGCGCGAGGAGTTCTCTCACTTCATAACGGCTGGCGTGGTCGAAGGCTTTGCGGATGGCCGGCAGTTCGGCGGGCGTGAGGATTTCGGTGCGATACCAGGTGACGAAGCCCCGCAGGCTGGGGAGATCGCACACCGCCGCGGGCAGCGTGTCGGTGGCGGGCGTGAACCGCGCGAGCGCCGAGGGCGAAGACAGTTGTTGCGCCAGCGGATGGGGATCGCCCACCAGCCGCGCTGCCTCGATCGGCAATGGTTCAACGCGTTCGGACACTTTCTCGCTACAGCGCCGCGTGCGCAGCGACGCCATCTCGTGCAAACAAGGCGAGGGTAAGCGCCGTTCCCCAGCCAGGCCAATGACAAAACGGCGAAGACTCTCCGGCCAGGCTTCAGCGTTGTCAGGGCGCGCGATTTCCGAATAGTTTGGCGCTTCGGCGCAAATGGCTCCGCCACCGCAAAGGCTGGAATGGTTCGTCTGGACCGTGCTGGGACTGGCGCTCGGCCTGGTGCTGGGCGCCTTCGGGTACGCGCGCTTTGGCCCGGCGCGGGTGGCACCACCATCCCGCCCGTTGCCGGTGCTGGGGATGGTGACCGGTTTCGCGCTGACCAACCAACTCGGGCAGCCGGTGACGGCCGCCGATTTGCGCGGTGCGCCCATGCTCAACGGCTGGGTCCGGCTGCGCGCAATCTATGACGGCGAAGACACCAACGCGCACCCGCGCATCCTGGCCGACCTGGCGGCGCTGGCTCGCGAGGGCGATTGATCTCGCTGCTTGTCCAATCCGACCTGTTTGCCCATGACGATCGCCGACCTGCCCACGCTGAACGCCTGTCTGAACGCCGCCAGCACGGTGTTGCTGATCCTCGGCTACCGCTTCATCCGCCGACAACGTCGCGACGCGCACCGCAACTGCATGTTGGCGGCTACGGTGACGAGTCTGCTCTTCCTCGCGAGTTACGTGACCTACCACGTGCTGCGAAAGAAGTACACCGGCTCGGCGCACACCGAGTTCGTGGATCCCGCCTGGTTCAAGCCGATCTACCGCGCGATCCTGGCCACCCACCTGCTGGGCGCGATGGCGATCGTGCCGCTAGTGTTGATCACGCTGTGGCGGGCGCTGCGCGGGCGGTTCGAGGCGCACCGCAGGATTGCCCGCTGGACCTGGCCGCTTTGGCTGTACGTTTCGGTAACGGGTGTGGCGATTTACCTGCTGCTGTACCACATTTTCCCGCAAACTTCCGGCCTGGCGCCGCGGTGATGACGATGCCGCCACTGCCGCACTGCCTTCAATAAACAGCCAGCGTTTCCAGCACGGCCCGCGTGCGGGGCACCTCGTGGGTGCGGAACAGATCGGTTTTTCCCAAGGCCGCCAGCACCGCGAAGAACGGCTCCGCACACCGCACTTCCTCGCGGAAAAACTCGAAGGCGTGCGGCAGCGCGTGGCAGATAGGAAAGCCCAGTCTTCGGAGGCGGAAACTGTTTAGAAAAACCTGCATCTGGTGCCGCACCCGCACCGCGCTGTCTTGCAGGTTCCGGTAATAGAAGCCCAACCCTGGGTCGATGAAGATTTTGGTCACGCCATTCGCGGTGGCGGTTTCGATCGCCCGCGCAAAGTAATCGTACATCAGTTGAATTGGGTCGGCTCCGAAGTCGAAATCGCCGACGGCCCGGACGTTCGCCCCCTGCACGTAACAAACGATCACCGCCGCGTCGTGATCGGCCACCATCCGGAACATCTCCGCCGTACGTTCCGTGCCAGTCAGGTTCAACACCGCGGCCCCGGCCTCAAGACACGCGCGCGTGACGGCGGGCTGGTAAGTTTCGACCGACACGGCAACCCCCGCGGCGGCCAGTTCCTTGACCACCGGCAACAGGCATTTGCTCTGCGCAGCGTCGTCCAGGCGTGCAGCCTGCGCGAGCGACGATTCAGCGCCCATGTCCACGATGTCCGCGCCCTGAGCCACGAGGACCTGAGCGCGGAGGATCGCGCTGTCGGCGCTGAGGCAAACGCTTTCGCGATACCACGAATCCGGCGAGAGATTCACCACGCCCATGATGGCGGGACGCGAATTGAAGGCGAGGTGGCGTTGGCCGACGGCGAACTCGCGGACGGCACACGTGGCGGCGGCGCGGTGTTCTGCCAACAGGCCAGCCAGATGCTCCAAGGTCAACATGGCAGGGAGTATAAATTCGGGCAGGGCAAAACCAAGTGAAGGTGGCGCGCCCGCCGCGATTCGAACGCGGGACCACCTGCTTAGAAGGCAGATGCTCTATCCAACTGAGCTACGGGCGCAGTTGCCTGCTTAACAAGGCATCAAGACTTGGACGGGAACCGCGTTTCGGCCGTCTTACCGCTGGCTTTCGACACCGGCCAGTACGCGAGCCAACACTCGCCAAACCTAGACAAGACCCGCGCCTGCGGCGAAAGCACCGTTCGCAACCCTTGTCCGCTACCTGCCAAGCAGGGCTTACTATGCCCGGCCGTGAGTTCAAGGCAAGCGCATCCAATAAACCCTCAAAACCGACGCGCTCGACTAGCGAAACTGAGACTTGCCGATTTCGAGCCATGCGAGCGCCCGCCGGCGGAAAGTGCGCGCGACGCTTTAGCCGACACCGGCAGCGCCGTTCCGCATCGCGCTTGCCGGGCTGGTCGCGGCGGGCAACTGTTCCGGCCGATGCCAACCGCATTCGATCTCATCGTCATCGGCGCCGGACCGGGCGGCTACGTGGCCGCCATCAAGGCCGCGCAACTCGGCCTCAACGTCGCCTGCATCGAGCGCGAACCCGCCCTCGGCGGCACCTGCCTGCGCGTCGGCTGCATCCCCAGCAAGGTCTTGCTGGAATCCAGCGAGAAGTTCGCCGAGGCCAAGCGCGACTTCGCCCGCCACGGCATCAAGCTCGGCGCGGTCGAACTCGACTTGCCGGCAATGCTTCGGCGCAAAGACTCGGTCGTCACGGCGCTCACCAAAGGCGTCGAGGGCCTGTTCAAGAAGAACAAGGTCACGCGCTACGCCGGGCACGGCCGGCTGGCTGGACCGGGCCGGGTGGTCGTCGAAGGCAAGGAAGGCGCGACCGAGCTCTCCGCGAAACACATCCTCATCGCGACCGGCAGCCAGCCCGCGCCGTTGAAGGGTGTCGAGTTGGACGGCGATCGCATCGGCACCAGCACCGAGGCGCTGAGCTACCCGGAGGTGCCGAAACACTTGGTCGTGATCGGCGCCGGTTACATTGGTCTGGAACTCAGTTCGGTCTGGAACCGGCTGGGCGCGAAAGTGACGGTGCTCGAGTTTCTGCCGCGCATTCTGCCGGGCATGGACAGCGAACTCGCCGCCGAGGCGCAAAAGATTTTCGCCAAGCAAGGCCTCGAGTTCCGCCTTGGCGCGCGGGTCACCGCGGCGAGGGCCACCCCGAACGGCTGCCGCGTCGAAATCGAAAGCGCGGAAGCCGTCGAGTGCGACCGCGTCCTGCTGGCGGTTGGCCGCTTGCCGAACACGGAGAATCTCGGCCTCGACACCGTCGGCATTGCGCTCGACGAAAAGGGCCGCATCCCCGTGAACGACCACTTTGCGACGAACGCCGCGGGCATTTACGCCATCGGCGACGTGATCCGCGGGCCGATGCTGGCGCACAAGGCGGAGGAGGAAGGCATTGCCTGCGTCGAACGCCTCGTCACCGGTCACGGCCACGTGGACTACAACGCGATCCCCGGTGTGGTTTACACGCACCCGGAGATTGCGTCGGTGGGCCGCAGCGAGGATCAGCTCAAAGAGGATAAGGTTGAGTACCGCAAGGGCGTGTTTCCGTTCATGGCCAGCGGGCGCGCGCGGTCAATTGGCCAGACCGAGGGTCGGGTGAAGGTGCTGGCCGATGCCAAGACCGACCGGGTGCTTGGCGTTCACATCATCGGCCCGCGCGCCGGCGACCTGATCGCCGAAGCGGCGGCGGCGATGGCCTTCGGCGCCAGCAGCGAAGACAT
>JAKCAB010000763.1 GCA_021839785.1 bacterium
CCGGCCGGCAGGCCTTTGCCAGCTACATCGATTTGTTGGAACAAATCGTCCGCCAGACGAAACCCACCTGAACGCAACCCATTGGCCCGCCGAACTGCTCATATACTTTGCAGTACAAAGTCTTTTTCGGTTAACCTCAAACCCTGATCGTGCCATGAAAATCTTCCGCGCTTCCCACCTCGGCATGTGCTTTGGCGTTCGCGACGCCATCCAGCTCGCCCGCCGCGCCGTGCGCGAACAGCCCATCACCATCTTCGGCCAGCTTGTCCACAACGACACCGTGGTGAACGACCTGAAAGCCGGAGGCATTCGCATCGCCAACTCCGCCCCGGAGATTGACACCCCGGCGGTCATGATCACCGCCCACGGCGCCTCCGAACGCACCGTCGCCGGCCTGCAGGATCGGGGCCTGCGCGTCCTCGAGGCCACCTGCCCGCTCGTGAGGTTGGCCCACCTCGCGGTCAAGCGATTGGCGCGCGACGGCTACCACCCGGTCGTGATCGGCAAGCGCGACCACGTGGAGGTGCGTGGCCTGACCGGCGATCTCGAGGCGTTCGACGTGGTGCTGACCGAGTCCGACATCGAGCAGTTGGCCGAGCATCCGCGCTTCGGCGTGGCCGCCCAAACCACCCAGCCGATCGAGCGCGTCCGCCGGTTGGCCGACCTGATCCGCCGCCGCTTTCCGGCGTCGGAGGTGAAGCTGGTCGATACCGTGTGCCGCCCCACCAAGGAGCGCCAGCACGCGGCCGAGGAACTGGCAGCCGCCTGCGACGTGGTGGTGGCGATCGGCGGGGCCGCCAGCAACAAC
Organism: bacterium; assembly: GCA_021839785.1. The sequence goes on from JAKCAB010000763.1 coordinate 809, forward strand.
ACGCGGGAGCTCGTGGCGACTTGCGCGCGTTATTGCGCGCGCGTGCACCACGTCCAAACGGCCGCCGACCTGCGCGCGGAATGGTTTGGGCCGGACGACACCGTGGGCATCACCGCCGGCACCTCCACGCCGGACGCGACCATCGACGCCGTGGAGGCGCAACTGTGCGAATGGTCGGCCGCCGCCCAGCCGCGTCCCAACCGCATCGGTGCGGGCGAACCTTGCGAACTGAGCGGCATTCGCGCCGAGATTGCGAGGCAACCCGAGCTGGCCGTCCATTCCTGAGTCGCCATGAAAACACGCTGGTTCCGGCGGTGGGGCTGGTTTCACGTCCCGGCCTCCCTTCCGGGCTTTGGGTTGTGCGCGCTGGCGGCGGGTTTCTGTCTGACTGCTTTTCGGGCCGTGGACCGGCGTTCGCACTCGGCCAGCGACACATTGTACGGTGTGTTCCCATTCTTCGTGTGTACATTCCGGCTGTTGGACTGGGTGGGTTCCCGCACCGCCGGGAAGGCGGCGCACTCAAACAAAGACAAGCTGAGCTGAACGGCAAAACCGCCGTCGAAATCGAAAGGCCCTGCAATGCACGCGGAGAATCGCTGGTGCCGTTGGTTGGTGGTCGTGTTCTATGCCGTGGCGATGGCCTGGGTGGAGTCCGCGGTAGTGCTCTACCTGCGCACCTTGGTCAACCGTATGGATCCTTACCAGCCGCATCCGTTGCCACTGGCGGACGGCCTCGGAGGCGCCGAGTTGATCCGCGAAGCCGCCACGCTGATCATGCTGGCCACGGTGGGCTGGCTGGCGGGGCGGACCTGGCGCAGTCGCGTGGCGTACGCCGTGCTCGCCTTCGGCGTTTGGGACATTGCCTACTACGTCTTCCTGCGGCCACTGACCGACTGGCCCCGCTCGCTGCTGGACTGGGACATCCTGTTTCTGCTGCCGTTGCCGTGGTGGGGACCAGTAATCGCCCCGACGTCGATCGCGTTGCTGATGTTGCTCGGCGGCAGTCTGGTGGTGTTCGGCGACCACGCGGAGCGCCCGTTCTGGCCCGGCCGAACGACGTTGGCGCTCAGTTTCACCGGCGGGTTGCTCGCGCTTTACGCCTTCATGGTGGGCAGCTTTCGGGTGGCGGGCCAAGGCGAACAGGCCCTGCGCGACTTTTTGCCCACCGAGTTCAACTGGCCGCTTTTCCTGGTGGCTTTGGCGCTGATGACGACGCCGGTGGTTGAACTCAGCATTGAACGAGTGCGCCGTCGTCGAAATGAGAACCCCGCTGCCAGCGACACAAAGCTCGCTTCCACCTCAACCTGATGCTTGCCCATGAATGCTCGCGGTCAACTCGCACTCGAACTGGTCGTCGGCAGCCTGGCGCTGGGCGTGCTGGGCGATGCCTTGCTCCGGGCAGGTCCGTGGGGGCTCAACGCGCTGGTGTGGACCGGACTTTTGCTGGTCGCCGCACTGATCCTGGCGACGCGCCACAAACTGGCGCTCGATGCCCGGGCTGCCTGGCTGGGAGGTGGCGCGCTGGTGGTCGCCGGCGGGTTCGCGTGGCGCGACGCGCCCGCTTTGAAGCTGCTCGATTTCGCCAGCCTGTGCGGGCTGCTGGCGCTGGCGCTGTGGCGGGCGCGTGGAGTCCGCCTCGGCGTGGGGGGCGTGATTGAGAACTGTGGACGGTTCGCGTTCGCCGGCGTGCAGGCGGTCATCGGCTACGCGCCGCTGTTCACCGGGCCATCGCTCTGGACGGAGGCGGCACCCGCGGGCTGGAGCGGGCGCGTGCGGACAGCGGCGGTCGGCGGGTTGCTGGCGCTACCGGTATTGCTCGTGTTCGGGGCACTGTTCATGTCGGCGGACGCCGTGTTTCACAACCTGGTGGTGCGGTGGTTCAACTTCGACCTCGCCGAAGCAGCCTCGCACGCCGTGCGGGTCGCGGTCTGTTCCTGGATCACTGCGGGGTGGCTGATCGGCCTCTTGATGCCTGAGCGCCTCCCCGTGCCGCGACTCGTGTTTCCACAGTTCCTGAAGTTTCGGCCGGCCGAAATCGGCGTGGCGCTGGGGCTGATGAACGTTTTGTTCCTCGCCTTCATTCTGGTGCAACTCCGCTATCTTTTCGGCGGCGCGAGTCTGGTCCAAGTCACACCCGACCTGACCTACGCCGAGTACGCGCGGCGCGGATTCTTCGAATTGGTGGCGGTCGTGGCGCTGGCGGTGCCGGTGTTGCTCATCGCGGATTGGTTGCTCGACGACGGGCCGCGACGGAGCTTCCGCGTTCAAGCCACCACGCTCGTCTTGATGCTGGGCGTGGTGCTGAGCTCCGCGTTCGAACGCATGCTGCTTTACCGCGCCGAGTACGGCTGGACCCAGTCGCGCTTTTACGCCACCGTGTTCCTGGCCTGGTTGGCGGCGGTGCTGCTCTGGTTCGTGGCGACCGTGCTGACTGGCCGGCGCGAGCGGTTCGCCGGTGGCGCCCTCCTGGCGGGCTTGGTCGCGGTGGCGGTGTTGCACGTCTGGAATCCCGAGGCCTGGATCGCGCGCCGCAATCTGGCCCACGCCCGCGCGGGTCACGAGTTCGACGCGGCCTACGCCACGCGATTGAGTGCGGATGCGTTCCCCCCACTGCTCGAGGCCTGGCCCACGCTGGATGGCAAAACACGCGAGCTCCTGGCCGCGCGGCTGAGGAAGTGGTCAGCGGCCACACCTCCGGATTGGCGCTTGTGGAGTTGGTCCACCGCGCGGGCCCGCGAGGTCATCCGCCAGCACGAACCCGAGTGGGGCGAACACCGGCTGCCATGACCGGCGCTCCCGCCTCCCGCCGCACTTTGGGCCACATCCACAGGTAGAGCGCGGCCTTCTTCGCCGGATTCCACGCGGGTCAGCGAACGCCGAGGGTTGGCCATTTCGCCGGGAGCCGGGTTTTCGGCACCCGTTCACGGCGGCGACTTTCGACTGTCGGTCCCGCCAGGCTCCGTCTAGGTTGGCGCGGTGAAGCTCTCGGTTAAGAGCGATTATGCGGCGCGCGCGGTCTTCGGCCTGGCGCGCGTATTTGCCACCGGCGCGGCTCGCAAGGTGGAAGACCTGGCGGCGGAGCAGGGCGTGCCGGCGAACTATCTGGTCCAGATCCTCATCGAGCTGAAGGCCAAACAGGTGGTGCGCAGCCTGCGCGGCAAGGAAGGCGGTTACCTGCTGGCCCGGCCACCCAAGGAGATCACGTTGGGCGACGTGCTGCGCGCGGTCCACGGCGGGGTGATTGAGCCGCCCGCGCTCGCTGACAGCAGTTGCGTGCCGGAGTTGCGCGAGGCCTGGGCGCGGTTCAAGCACGCCGCCGAAGCCGCCGCCGACAGCCTCGACTTCCAGTCCATGATCGAGCGGGTCGAAGACCGCGCGAAGATGTATTACATCTGATGTCAAAGCGTGTTCGCCGTGCGGCGAAACTCCCCTCACCCCAGCCCTCTCCCCCGCTGGGGGAGAGGGTGTCCGCAGGACGGGCGAGGGGCAACTCGTGCCGAGCGAAAGCAAATCAGGATGAGCGTGGCCACGCCGTTGTTGGCCACGACCAACGACACCTCCCCTGCTTGCCGTCACTCACCGACAGCCTCCGCGCCGAGATCGAGTCGCAAGGCCCGATTTCGTTCGCGCGTTTCATGGCCCAGGCGCTGTACCACCCTGAACTGGGCTATTACGAACGCGCGGCTGGGCGGATCGGGCGTGGCGGCGACTTTTACACCAGCGTCAGCGTTGGCAACGTGTTCGGCGAACTGCTGGCCCGGCGGTTCGCGGCGTGGCTCGGACAACTCGCCGGCGAGCGCCTGCTGATCCTGGAAGCCGGCGCCCACGACGGCCGGCTCGCGGCCGACCTTCTGGTCGCGCTGCGCAGCCTCGCTCCTGAATTGGCGCGGCGAATCACCTACGGTCTGATGGAGCCTTCGCCGCGCCGCCGAGAATGGCAGGCGCAAACGCTCCGCGAGTTCGCCAGCCAGGTAACCTGGCTCGCCCGCCTGGACGAACTCGCGCCGGCCAGCATTGCGGGCGTGATCTTCGGCAACGAATTCCTGGACGCGCTGCCGGCTCACCGGCTGGGCTGGGACGCGCAGGCGCGCGGCTGGTTCGAGTGGCGCGTCGGCTGGGCGGGCGACCGGTTTTGTTGGGTGCGACCGCCACCGTCAACGACCGGCGAAGCGCTCGCGGCGCCACTTGCCGGGGCGCTGAAGAACGAATTCGGTGACTGGCTCGAGCCGGAATTGCTGGCGGCGTTGCCGGACGGCTACACGCTCGAAGTGCGCCCCGCAGCGACCGCCTGGTGGCGTCAGGCGGCGAAAGTTTTGCGGGCCGGCTGGCTCGTGGCCATCGACTACGGCTTTACCGCCGCCGAGGCGCTGCGTCCCGAGCGGACGCGCGGCACGGCACGGGCTTACACAAAACACCAACACGCCGACGATTTGCTGGCCGCGCCGGGCGAACAGGATTTGACCGCGCACGTGAACTTCACGCCGTTAATCGCCGCCGGCGAAACGGCGGGGCTGATGACCGAAGGGCTGTTTTCGCAAGCCAGTTTCCTGGTCGCCACCGCCGAAGCCGCCGGCGAAGTGGAGACGTTCGGGCGCTGGACGCCCGCACAGCGGCGCCAGTTTCAGACGCTGGT
>JAKCAB010000692.1 GCA_021839785.1 bacterium
CCGAGCAACCTGGGAGTTGGATTGTCTGCCACGGCCAGAGTGGCGGCGAGGGCCGGAATCGTAGCCAGGATGAATCGAATGGCTTTCATAGTCGAAAGGTTTCCCAACGTCGCTGCACTCAACGCTTCTTCTCGCCGACGTGCTCCAACAACCAGGTCAGGTCGGGATCGCCGGGCTGGGTGGAGGTATTGTTGGCGTACTGGAGGTTGACGGGACGCAGCGTGGCGGCGCTCACCCAACGCCGCTGCTCCAAATGACCGTCGGCAAAGGTGAACCAGCAGGCGCCTTTGTGGAAGGAGCCGGGTAGGTCCACCCAATTCCGATCCGAGTTGGGCGCCCAAAACAACCCGTCGTTGATGCTGTCCGGGTGTTCTTCGAGGAACACAAACACTTGCTGGGGACTGGCTTTTCTGAATTCCGAGAGCTTTCGGTAAATCAAATACGCCGAGTTTAGCGGTCCGGTGTTCTGGTTGCCCTCGCCCAAAAAGCAGTTCATGGCATAAGACCGGACGCGCGCGGTCCAGCCACGGGCGGTTTGCGCCGGACTGAGGTAATCGTCGGCCGGACATTTATACGTGCTGTGCATGAAGTCCGTCTGGAGATACGCCGTCAGCGAAGCGTACGGCTTGGCGAGGTAAAGTCGGTTGGTGTTATCGCTGGCAGTGCCCCAATCCAACCAACCCGTGACCCAGGGGCGCGCTTTCGGGTTTGCGCCGGGGACATATCCGCCGTGGTAATTGCCAGGGAGTTCGCCCTGCGTGTCCTCCGTGTACAACAACCACGCGGTCTGCAGTTGTCTCAGGTTGTCCATGCAGACCAGGCTCGCGGTGGCGCTGGGATTGCCCCAGACCGGGCGGCTCACCACGGCGAGCACGACCAAGCTGGCGAGGAGGGTGAGCAGTTCAAGACGGGTGAAGCCGGCGTTTGACTTCCGGCGTCTGGGTGCATCCGGTTGCATGGGAGTGTGCTTAGCAATGCCTGTGCCAGTTCTAAGAGCGCACGAACACCTGCGCGTAACTGCGGTTCGACCGCGGAACTTAGGATGCAGCCTTAACTAAAACTCCCCAGGGGTTCCGTTTTCGGCCGCTTTTGAGTTTCGGCTGAAGCCTGGATGCCAACCGCCGTCCGCGGCAGCCTTCGCTTGACCTCGCCCTCTCCTATTCAGCGAGGTACCAAACAAAAAGGCGCGAGCCTCGCGGCCCGCGCCTTGTGAGAGGTTTCCGGCGTTAGGCTACCGGCACCATCGGCGGATTCTTGAAGATGTCGAACAAGCTGGGCATGGGCGGTTTCAACGTGCGGAAGTCGCCGAACTGCATCTTGCTGGCATCTTGGTAAAGCTGTTCGGGTCCGTACATGAAACTGGAGTTGAGCACGGCATCCCATTCCACCCCGCTGCCGCTGTAGGCCGCCTCGCGTCCCATGATGGCGGTCAGCGTGCTGTCCGTCACGTTCTTGGTCTCGTTCAATTCTGTATTATTGACGATGGCGTTGATCAGATCCACGTGCTCGTTCACGTAGCCGTTATCCTTCTGGATGCCAGTGGGCCGCCACGCGCTGCCGCCTTTGGGCCGGATAAAGTTCCGCCCATCATTCATGTCCGCCACTCCCAGGCATCCTTGGACGTGCTCGCTGACGGAGGCCCACTTGCGGACGATCTGCCCGCAATAGCTGAACATCCGCACGCCGTTCTCGTACTCGAACTCGACGTCGAAATTGTCCCAAATCTCACCCGGCTTGTCTCCCAACTGCTGGCGTGAGCCCTGGCCCCAGCAACGCACCGGGTGCTGGTTGCCCATGATCCAGTTACAAACGTCGATGTTGTGGACATGCTGCTCGCAGATGTGGTCGCCACAGAGCCAGATGTAGTGATACCAGTTGCGGATCTGTTGTTCGAGCGTGGTATTGCCTTGCAGGCCACGGTGCCAGATCGGACCGCCGTTCACCCAATAGGCGCGCAGGGCAGCGATGTCCCCGACCGCGCCGTCTTGAATCCGTTTCACAGTTTCGATGTAGCTCGGTCGATGGCGGCGTTGGGTGCCGGCGGCTACCTTCAACCCCTTCTGCTTCGCCAGCTCGCCTGCGGCATACATGATCCGGGCGCCCGGCCCATCGGTCGCCACCGGTTTCTCGGTGAAGACGTTTTTGCCAGCTTCGATGGCGGCCTTGAATTGAGGCGGTTTGAAACCGGGAGGGGTAGCGATGATGACGTAATTCACGCCTGGAACTTCCAGCGCCTTCATGTAGGCGTCGAAACCGCTGAAACACTTGTCCTCCGGCACGCCGAAGTGCTCCGTGCCGCCCCGGGCCTTCTCGGGGAAGATATCGGCCACGGCTACGATCTTGCCTTCGACGCCCGTTTCCTTGACGGCTTGGCGGAAGTCTTCTCCCGCGCCACTGCCGCGTCCGCCCAGGCCGATGATGATGGCGTTCATGGCCGGCTTCGCCTGGGCGAGCACGGACGGGAAATTCACCGCGGCCACAGCGCCGACCGCGGCGGAGGTTTTGAGGAAGCTACGACGCGACCAAGGCGCCGTTCCGTTGGAGTTTGTTTGCTGAGTCATAGTCAGGTTTTGCGAATGATGCTGCTTTTTGACGGCCCCCCGGATGAGTCCATTCAAGCCGGGAAAGCCTCCAAATCGGTCCGAGGGTTCACTGCACTTTGCCGGTGGCGGCCCACTCGGTGCCCCGAATCACCAGGGTGTGCACCGCCGGATTCGCCATGGCTTTCGCGTCGTGGCCAAAGGTGTGGTGGAAGACGTGGCCTTGCCCATAATCGAGCGTGAACGCGAGCGGCTCGGTCTTCTTGCTCCAATCCGAATCCGCCTGCACGAGCACGTGGATCGGCGCGTCGCCCTGAAGCTTGGCGTACAACTCGTCGTCCGCCTCGAAATCGGCAAGGCCCTGCGTGATCGGGCTGGTCTGGTCCACCACCTTCGCGGCGAACGGGCTCCGCGGCCCGTGCCCGGAAGTGCCCATGACCCAGACGCGGCCGCACAAAGCGCGGAATTCGGGCCATTCCTTGAACGAGGCGCTGGCCAGGTGCGAAACCACGAAGCCTTTGCCATCTTTGACGAAGGCCGCCAGGTTGGCCTTGGCCTGGTCGGAAATCGTCGGCGTCTTGGCGTTGTACATGGCCAGGTAGATCGCGTCGTAACGTTTCAGGCTGGCGGCCGAGTCGAGGATGCCGGCGTCCTCACAGACCTTGACGTCGAATTTGCCGGAGCCTGCGAGTATGGCGCGCGTGGCGGCGGACACGGCGGCCCAATTGTGGGCGGGGGCGACGTCGTCTCCGGTAATCAGGAGAACCTGGATCTTCGGCGCTTCGGCGGCGCGGGTGGCGGGTGCGGCGGCCAGGCAGGTGACGAGGGCAAGGCCGAGAAGGAGAGAACGCATAGGCTGATGGCGATAAGCTTTTATCACGGCGACGCCGCGATCATTCACGGCGCAGGAATCCGGGTCAAGCCGCATCGCCGCTCGCATTCTGGAAATGCGCGCTTGCACTGTTCTCCGCGGAATGTTAACAAGCGCCCCTTTGTTCAATTGTTGACCTATGGCGAAACGTTGTGAATTGACGGGCAAAGGCCCGATGAAGGGCAGCATCATCTGGCGCAGTGGCAAGCCCAAGAAGCTGGGCGGCATCGGCACGCACATCACCGCGATCACCAAGCGGCGCTTTCTGCCGAACTTGCAGCGCGTGAAGGCCCTCGTGGACGGCGAGGTGCGCTACATCCGCGTCTCCACTTGTGCGCTCAAGAAAGGCCTGGTCGTCAAGGCGCCGAAACGGACTTGGAAGGCGCCGGCGCCCGCCGCCAAAGCCGCCTGACGCGGCAGCTTCTCCCCCTTTTCAAGGGCGGGGCCCGGCGCCTCGCCCTTTTCTTTTCCTTGGCTCAACGACGCCTGGGTCGCGAATCGCAGTGACCTCTTCGAGCCGCTCTCGCGAACTTGGGGCGCAGCGCCGGCTTGCGGCTGGCCGGGCGGCCTCCACCTGCCCCAAGCCGGTCACAGACCGGCGCTCCATCCGGCCCGCCTCGTTGCGGTCTGTGAAATCGGCGGGCGGCCACGTCTCAAATCGCCAGGCAGAACATGGCGTCGCGGAGCTTGGGCTCGAACCAGGTGCTCTTCGGTGGCATGAGCCCGCCGCGGTCGGCGATCGCCATCAATTCCTCGATGCCGGTCGGGTGCAGCGCCAGCGCGCACGCGTAATCGCCGCCGTTCACCAACCGCTCCAGTTCGCCCGGCCCCCGGATGCCGCCCACGAATCCAATGCGCTCGCTGGTCCGCGGGTTGTCGATGCCGAAGACCGGGCCGAGCACGTGGCGTTGTAGCAAGGCGACGTCCAGTTGCTCCGCCGGATCGTCGCTCCGCGTGAGCGCGGGCAAGAACCGCAACCGCCGCCAGCGCCCTGCCAGGTAAAGGCCCACCTCGTGCCGGCCGGCCGGCGCCCCCGCCCCGCCGTCTTCGATTTGAAACCCTTTTCCCAACCGCGCGAGCAGGGCCGCGGGCGAGTGGCCGTTCAGATCCTTCAACACGCGGTGGTAGGGCAGAATTTTCAGCGTGTCGTGGGCGAAGATGACGCTCAGAAAGCCGCCGCTGCCGCCGGTCCCGCCCCGCGCCTGGAAAACCCGCGCCGCGGCGGCGGACCGGTGGTGCCCGTCCGCGATGTAGAGTCGCGGCAGCGCCGCGAACTGCGCCTCCCAAAACGCGATCTCCTCCGCATCGTCCACCGCCCAGCTCGAATGCCGCACCCCGTCCGGCGCGACGAAATCCACGTCCGGTGCTTTTGCGGTGCGCTCGCGGGTGAACGCCGCCAGGGCCGGCACCGCCCGGTAAAACAGGAACGCCGGGCCGGTTTGCGCGTTTAGCGTTTCGATGTGGCGCACGCGGTCGTCTTCCTTGTCGGGGCGCGTCAACTCGTGTTTGCGCACCACGCCGTCGAGGTACTCCCGGCAACTGGCCGCGCCCACGATGCCGGTCTGGCTGTGGTCACCCATGACCTGGCGATAAAGATAAAAAGCGGGACGCGGATCGGCCGCGAGCGCGCCCTGCGCGCGCAGGTTGTCCCACGCGAGCCGCGCCTGCGCGTACGTCTCCGGCGCGTGCGGACTCGCCCCGGGCAGGCGGTTGATTTCCGGCCGGCTGACGCGCAGGAAGCTGAGCGGGTTGTCCGCGGCGCGCCGGCGCGCCTCCGTTTCGGACATCACGTCGTAAGGCAGTTCGCAGATGCGGGCTGCCAGGTCGGGTCGGGGCCGCACCGCGGCGAAAGGTTTTACCGTGGCCATGATCGGGGGCGCGAAGATAGGCGCGCCTCCGCCGGAGCGGAAAGCCAAATCTGACCGCCCGACCGCCTGGCAACGTCGATCCCGCCGAGCCGGCCGCGCACCTGGATTCGCTGCTCGCCGAATTGAAGCCGCTTGGCGGCGACGTGCGCC
>JAKCAB010000224.1 GCA_021839785.1 bacterium
GCGAAACCGAAAATGCCCCGCGAAACCGAAAATGCCCCGCGAAACCGAAAGTGCGCGACGGGGACCAAAGGGCTTGGGGTCACGTTCTCTCCATCAGCGCGGCAAGACCATCTTCCGAAACGGCTGGCGTCAAGCCAGATGCCAAACGTGCCTTGTTGCGTGAATCCTAAGCGAAGTGAGGCGCGTCTGCTCAGTCTTCGATCCCGCCTCGCGCCTTCGCCCACCAGGTACAAAAAATGTCGCAATTGTGACACAAAATTGGCTAGTTTTTGACCCGGCTCTGCTGGCGTGGGGCGGCCTTCCGCTCTACTTTCGTTCGCCGGAGCGAACCCGGCGACGTTTTGGCATGGATCGTGCAAAGCCAACCGGTATGCGCACGCAGGACGAGCGGGCCTTTACCCTCATCGAACTGCTGGTGGTGATCGCCATCATCGGCATCCTGGCGGCGTTGTTGTTGCCGGCGCTGGCCTCGGCCAAGGAACGGGCGCGACGCACCGCCTGCAAGAACAACCTCCGCCAGTTCATCATCGCCACGCACACCTATGCCGGCGATTTCGCCGACCAGCTTCCCAGCGGTCGCACGGACGCCCAGAATCCGAACGACACGCACACGCCGATTCTGTGCACCAACAGCCGCAACGTGATTCTCGAGTACAGCGGCGGGCTGGACGTGCTCGACTGCCCGAACCTCGCCACGTCCTTCAAGACCAAGCGCGATTGGCGGGTGCACGAAGGCTTCGGCTTCGCCATCGGTTACCATTACCTCGGCGGCCACACCAACACCCCGTGGCCGTTGGCCGCGCCGGCGAACGCCACCTGGATTTCGCCGCAGCGCACGGCCGAAGATCCCACGCTGACACTGGTCGCCGACCTGAACGTCTTCTGTCATCCGTACCAGCGGATGCTCGCGCCCCACGCCGGTTCGGGCTACGTCATCAAGGAAGACGCGTACTATGAAAACGACGACAATGCCCCCAACCAGACCTGCGTGGAGATCGGCGCCAAAGGCGGCAACGTCGGCCGGCTGGACGGTTCGGTGGCTTGGAAAAACATCGGCGAAATGAAGATCTACCGGGCCTCCCAGTTGTACGACACGTACGGGATGTGGTGAAACAACGGCCGGCCGGCGCCGACGCCGACCAACGTGTCGGATTTCGGAAACGGACAGCCTGCGGCGGTTCGGACGGCCAGACCCGGTACGGCGCCTTGGCTGGCGCGGGGACGAGTCGCTCGGCACCGTCGGCAGCGAACAGACTGGAACCCAGCACGGCCGCGGCAAGCAGCGGGCATTTCAGGCTGGTCATGCCCGCACGGTAGGCGAACGGACGCGGGCGGCTTTGACGAACATCAAGGCTGCAAACCTGTCAGGCAAGAAACCCCAACGCCGGTGGGACACCGTCGCTCTCGACCGCACACCGGCGTTCCAGCCTGCCCAGAAAGCTTGCAGGGGCCGGCCGGGTTTCGGTTGAATGCCCAACCGGGTTTCATTGTCTGCGGTGAAAGCGCATGAGTGCCGCCGTGCCAGAGATCAGCATCGTTCTGCCTGTCTTCAACGAAGACGGCAACCTCGCCGCGTTGCTCGCCGAGTTTGCCGAGGTGCTGCGGCCCACCGGGCCGTCGTACGAGGTGATTTGCGTGGACGATGCCAGCACGGATCGGAGCGTGGCGGTGCTCCAGGAATTGCAGCCCCGGCACGCCGAGATGCGCCTGCTCCGCCATCGGATTAACGCGGGGCAAAGCGCGGCCTACGCCACCGGTTTCGCCCACGCGCGCGGCCAGGTGGTAATCACGATGGACGCCGACGGCCAGAACGATCCGCACGACATCCCGGCCTTGCTGGCCGCGCTGAAGCCCGGCATCGCGTGCGTCACCGGCGTGCGCCGGCAGCGACAGGACAACGCCGTGCGCCGCCTTTCGTCGCGCATCGCCAACGCCTACCGGAACTGGATCACCGGCGACCGCGTCACCGACGCGGGCTGCACCTTTCGCGCGCTGCGTCGCGAGGCGCTCCGCGAACTGCCGGTCTTCAACGGCCTGCATCGCTTCATTCCGACCATCCTCCGCCGGCAAGGCTACCAGGTGGCCGAACTGCCGGTGAACCACCGGCCCCGCACGCGCGGCGTGACGAAATACGGCATGCGCAACCGCCTTTGGCGCGGCATCCGCGATTGCTTCGCCATGCGTTGGTACGCGGCCCGCGCCGTCCCCGCCGACCGGCTGCTGGCGGAGAACGGCAGTGGCCGGCCGGGCGAACCATGAGTGCCGCCAGCCCGGAAACCGGTGGCGCGCCGTCGCCGCCGGCCGTGCCACCGATCGAGGCGCGCAAAATCCTGATCAAGGCGTTGTGCCTGCTGGTCATCGGCGTGCTGGGCGGCCTGGCCTACCGGTTCACCGCGCTCAAGGACTGGCTGGAACCGGCCGGCGCGGTGGCGGACTGGGTACGCCAGGCCGGGTGGCACGGCGTGTTGATCTTCACCGGCGGCGCGGCGGTGCTGGTGTTTTTAGGCGTGCCGCGTTTGATCTTCTGCCCGATCGCGGGCGCGCTGTTTGGCGTGTGGCTCGGTTTGCTGGTGAGTCTGGTCAGCAGCCTGGCCGGCTACCACGCGGCGTTTCTGGTCGTTCGCGGCCGCAAGCGCGATGGCTTGAACGTCGCCTGGCCGCCGGGTCTGGCTTTTCTGGCGCATGATCCGGGTTTGGGCGGGGTGATCGTGGCCCGCCTGCTGCCGTTGCCGGGCCTGGTCGTAAACCTGGGCCTGGCCGTCTCGCGGGTCCGCAAACGCGTGTACCTGGCGGGCACGGCGATCGGCATGATTCCGCAGGCGCTGCCACTGGTGCTCCTCGGCGCCGGGCTGATCCAACACTCGGCCAAGGACTACATGCGGCTGGGAGTCTTGGGTCTGCTGGCGGTAATGGCTTCGGCGCTGGCGGTCCGATATTTTGTCAAACGCCACCAGCGCCTCGTTTCAGCGCCGCCGCCGTCCGCGCCGTGACTTGTCAGCAAGGCGGCGAGGAACATCGCAGCGGTTTGGACGCTGCCCGCCGGTTCAAGTCGCTTGGGCACGCCGCACCGTCAGAGTGTCCGCGATGGCCGACGGGCGAAGAACCGCCTGCCTGCCGGCGGCCGGTTTGTGTCCGCGAAACGCGTTCGACGCACCGCAAACGACCGGTTACTGTCGCCTTGGTTATCCGCTGAAGGATCGACACATGGCTTCATTGGTCATTGAAAGCGGCGCGCATCGCGGCGAAATCCTGGAACTCCAGCCGGGCACCAACCTCTTGGGCCGGGCGGCCGAATGTCATTTCTCCCTCGCCGAGTCCACCGTGTCCGGCCGGCACTGCGAAATTCGCGTCAGCGACTGCGAGGTCCGCCTCCGCGACCTTGGTTCGAGCAACGGCACGTTCGTCGATGGCGTGCGCGTCACGGACGCGGAATTGCGCGACGGCCAGGAAATCGTCCTCGGCGAAGTGCGGTTTCGCGTGGCCATTCCGCCGGTCCACGTGGCCATCCCCGCGATGTCGCTCCCGGACGAAGGCGCGCCGCCGCCGCTGGCCGACGGTTCGCCCGCCTGTTACGAGCATCGCCAGGTCGCGGCGGTCTTCCGCTGTCCCCGGTGCGGCCGCACGTTTTGCGACGAATGCGTGCACCGGCTGCGGCTGGCGGGTGGACGCCTGCGCACGCTCTGCCCGGCCTGCAGTAATCCCTGCGAACGGCTGGACGGCCAATCCACCGCCGCCGCGCCCGCCACGCTGGGGCAAAAACTCCTGCGCACGGTGCGCGTGGCGTTCACGTTCCGGCAACCACGGAAACGCCCGCCGCGCTGAGCTGCGGATCCCCCTGACCGGCCGGAGCGCGGATGTCCAATCCGCGGCCCGCTCTGGCAAAACGCCAACCGCGGCGACCGGTACGGTCGCGCGCCAAAACCGGGATGTGCCCGGACCGGATTCCAGGGCCAACGCAAACATTGAGTCGCGGCGACAAACCTGTTCCCCTCTCGGCCATGACCGCCGCGACCCATGCCACGCCTTTGGCCCAAGGCGTCCGCCCATGAAAACGCCGATCGAAGCGCCTCCGGCCTCGGCGATTGCCGGCGCGCCGCCGGTTCGCCGGTTCCGCGAACTCTCCGCCCAGCAATGGAAATCCGGCGCCGCCGCCTGGCTGGGCTGGACGTTCGACGGTCTGGACATGCACTTGTACACGCTGGTGTACGTGCAATTCGTCGCCCAGTTGATCGGCGCCCAGACCAGCCTGGATCCCGCCGTGGGCCGTTACGGCTCGATCATTCAAGGCGCGTTCATGCTCGGCTGGGCGCTGGGCGGCGGGTTCTTCGGGCGCATCGGCGACCGGCTGGGCCGAAGCCGCACGCTGTCACTCACGATCCTGACTTACGCCGCCTTCACCGGCCTTTCGGCCTTTGCCCACACCTGGTGGCAATTGGGCCTCTTTCGGTTCCTGGCGGCGCTGGGCATCGGCGGCGAATGGGCGGTCGGCGCTTCGCTGCTTTCGGAAACGTGGCCGCGACGCTGGCGGCCGTGGATCGCCGCCGTGCTCCAGACCGGCGTCAACGTCGGCATTCTCATGGCGGTGCTCGCGCATTATCTGATGGCGGGCATCGTGGCGACGCAGCCGCGCTGGTTGTTCCTGGTGGGGGTCCTGCCCGCGCTGATGGTGTTCTGGATTCGCCGCGCGGTGCCGGAAACCGAGGAGTGGAGCCAGGCCAAGGCCGGCGTGGGCGAGGTGCGGCCGCACATCCGCGACCTGTTCCAGCCGGGGATTCGCCGCACCACCTGGCTGGTGATCGCGGTCTGCGCGCTGGGCTTGACCGGGCACTGGGCGTTCATGTTCTGGAACCAGATTCAATTCAAGAACCTGCCGGACGTGATCGGTCTGGACGCGCGCGCCCAAGGCGAATGGGGCCGGAACATTCTTTACCTGGTTATCGTCTCGTCGATCGCCGGGAACTTTGTGGCCGCCGGGCTGGCGCGGCGATTCGGTTACCGGCGCGTAATCGCCGTGATGTCCGTCGGCTATTTCCTGGCCATGACGGCCTGCTACGCGACCGAACACCCGCACCAACGGCTTTATTACTTGCTGGCGCTGCCGGGCTTTTTCCAGGGCCTGTTCGCGTTGTACACGATGTACCTGCCGCCGTTGTTCCCCACTTTGCTGCGCACTACCGGCGCCGGCTTTTGCTACAACATCGGGCGGGTGGTGTCGGCGGTGGGCGTGGTGTTTTTCGGGCTGTTCGGAACCGTGGGAAACTACCGGATGTCGCTGCTGTTGGCGGGTTGCCTGTTCCTGCCCGCGGCCGCAGTGGCGCTGCTGCTGCCCGAACTGCGCGACACGCCGCCCCCGCCACCCGCACCGGCAGATTGAGTTGGTCAAACGAGATCGGAAGACGCGCGATTCCAGGCGGACGGCGCGCCGATG
>JAKCAB010000567.1 GCA_021839785.1 bacterium
TGTTCTGCTGACCGGTGGGGTGGATTTGTCGCTCGGCTCGCTGGTGGCGCTCACCGGCGTGGTGGCGGCGTCGCTCGCCCACCCCGGCGACTGGCCGGCCCTTGTGCCGATCCTGGCCGGGGTGCTCGCGGGTCTGCTCTGCGGACTGGTCAACGGCACCGTCATCACCGCCGGTCGCGTCGCGCCGTTCATCGCCACGTTGGGCATGATGACCGCCGCGCGCGGCCTCGCCCTGGTGGCCAGCGGTGGTCGGCCGGTGTCGAATCTCAGCCCCGCCTTCACCAGTTTGGGCGGCGAGGTCGCCGGCATTCCGGTGCCCGCACTGATCCTGCTGGTGGTGACGCTGGGTTCGTGGGTCTTCCTCGGCAACACCCGTCTCGGCCGCCACCTGTACGCAGTGGGCGGGAATGAAATGGCCGCGCGGGCCGCCGGCATTAACGTCACCGGCGTGAAGCTTTTCGCTTACGCGCTGTGCGGCGCGTTGGCGGGCCTGGCGGGCGTCGTGCTGGCCGCGCGCATCACCACGGGTCAACCGAACGCCGGCATCGCCTACGAGCTGGATGCCATCGCCGCCGTGGTGATCGGCGGCACCAGCCTTTCAGGCGGTGTGGGTGGCGTGGGGGGAACCTTCCTGGGGGCGCTGTTGTTGGGTGTGCTCAACAGCGGTTTGGACCAGCTCAACGTCTCGGCCTACTACCAGCAAATCATCAAAGGCGTGATCATCGTGGGTGCGGTTTGGCTGGATCGCCGCACGCGCGCGCGGTGAAGTTTGGACGCCGGGCGAACCGCACTGTGGATGCTTCGAGCTCGGGGCCCCTCATTTGGTCTGCCGCAAAACAATGCCCCCGCCTCATCGCAAAAGACGAGGCGGGGGAACGCAGCGCGCCACGGCCGGGCACAGCGCAAGCCCGGCTGCCACGCCGGGAGTGGACGGGACTACTTCACCGGCTCGATCTTGGTGAGCAGCAGCTCTTTCTTCTTGCCATCCTTCTTGACCGTGCCAGTGACGGTCACTTTCTTCGTGGCGTGGCAAACATCGCTGTGGAACGCCTTGCTCACGCTGTTGTCGAGGACGTAATAGTCCATTTTCTTGCCGTTCTTGGCGGTGGTCTCGATCACGGTCTGGCACTTGTCGCCTTGGTGCAACATGCACTTGGCGCACATGGCCTCGCCGCTCAGGGTGACGGTCTTGTCTTTGGCGAAGGCGTTGGCGCTACCCAGCGCAACCATGCAAACCGCCATCGCCGCGATCCATCCGAGTTGTTTTTTCATGCTGACTATTCGGTTGTGTTTTGACTGTCGAATCGTTCATTCGACCGGCGGGCGGGCAATCCGTTCAACCAATAAGCTTCAGCCACCGGGAGGTGGTCTCGCCATCGTGTACACAGCTCCCGCTGGCGGGTTCCCGGAACCGGTGGACAGTAATGGCTTGCGCCGGGCGTTCGCCGCAGATGTGTTACCCCAAGGAACGACCTCCGGAAGTGCGGATTGTCCCTCAGCGTCCGGCCGCGGAACCGGCGGGCGGCGAAGGCGCAGCGCCGGCGGCGGGTGAGCTGGAGGTCCGCGCCGGCTGAAAAGGTTTGCGAAACGCCTCCTCGAAATCGAATCCGTTGGCGAAGTCCGCCCGGCTGTCCGTCTCGGTCTTGCTCAGCACCCCGGCGTCCACCAATCCGAATACGAGTTCGCCGAAATCTTCGCACCGGTGGAGGCCCCATTCGTTGAGCACCACCGAGGCCATCGGGCCGTATTGCTGGAGCGCCCAGGCCCGGATACCTGCCAGTAATTCCTGGCCGCTGACATGGCGGAACTTGCCCTTGTTCGCCTGGCTGATGGCTTTCTGGGTGTAGTCGAGCGCCTCGCGCAGAAAGTGGTAAGCCTCGCGATGGTATCGCGGGTCTTTTTCCACAATCAACTCCAGCACCGCGTCGAAATCCAGCGGCTGCATAGGTTTCACGGCTGTTGCACCGGCACCGGCGCCGGCGGGTGGGCGGTGCGCCAGGACCGCACGGCCCAGCCGGTGAGCAGCAAGGCCACGAGCACCGTCAACACCAGTTGTTCCTGCCGGGTCAAGTGCAACATGACAGGCGCATCTTAACCGTTCGCCAACTCCGCCGCAATGCTGGGGTGACTCCTGCACGGCAAATCAGCCGGACGTCGAAGGCCGGACCCGTTTCATGCCGCGCTTTGGAGGCTTCGGCTTTTCGTCCTTTGGCGGCGCCCGCCGGCCTGCGCCGTTGCTCAGTTCTCTTTGACCGCGAAGAACACCGCCGATTCGCCCGCCGGCAGCTCGAGTTCGCCCCGTAGCTTGCCGCTTTGCAGGGTCAAGGCTACCCCGGCGGGCGCCCAGTCGTTCAACGGCGCAGACACGTTGTTCGAGTTTCGCAACGAAATGCCCGCCACGCGGCTGTCGGCGATGGGTTCCCCGTCTGCGTTCGCCACCTCGAAGATCACCTTGCCCGCCACGCGATCCAGCGTGGCCGCCAGCCGGAGCGGCGGAGGCGGGGGCAGGGAAACGTCGAAGGCCGCCAACTCAGCGGCGCTGCGAATATAGAGCGTGCCATCGCTCAGCGCGGGTGAGTTCCAGCAGTTTCCCGTGACCGCGGTGAAGCGCCCGAGTTCGCGATATTGGTTGGGGTCGGGTTCGACCCACACGACATCGCCATAATCGGTCAACGCCAGAATCTTCCCGGCCACCAACAGTGTGGCGCCCATGCCAAAATCCGGTTGCGACCACCGATCCTGGCCGGTGCGGAGATCCAGACACCGCATCGGTGCCGTGCCTTCCTGGTCCTGTCCGTAAAGGCCATAAACATATCCCCCCGTGACCACCGGCGTGCTCCAATGAATCATCCGCGACGGCCGGCGTGCCCAAAGTGCGTTGGCGGCGAGCGTCGAGCCCGACTGGGTAACCTGAACCGCCACCGATCCCACGCTGTAAGCCGCCGCGCAATAGACGATGTCGTCCTCGACCGCGGGCGAGGCGGCCGTTGAGGTGCTGTAAGGAAAGGCCGAACGCCACAACTCTTCGCCAGTTAGCGGATTCACCGAGACCAATCCAAACTGGGTCATAAAGATCACCTGGCGCACGCCGTGGATCGTGGCCGGCACCGGCGTGGCGTGGGTCATGGCATAGTCGAGTTTGCGCCACGCCACGCTGCCGTCGCTGAGCCGGAGGGCCAGGAGGCGGCTCGGCGAAGCGTTGCAGTTCAGCAGCAGCAGATCGCCTTCGATCAGGGGTGAAGCCGCGTTCTGCCACGCGATCACGCCGCCGCCGAACTGCGACCGCAGGTCCTTCGCCCAAATCGTCTGGCCGTTGGTGGCATTGAGGCAGACGAGGTTCAGGTAGCTGCCCAAAACGTACACCCGATCGCCCGCGACGGCCGGCGTGCTGCGGGGACCGTCGCGAACAGCGATGGCGTTGTTCGGGTAATCGTATTTGGCCTGCCCCACCGGCGCGGTCCAAAGAAACTCCCCCGTGCGCGCATCCAAGGCCACGCAGTACTCGGCACCGGCGGTGGTGCTGCCCGTCCGGACCTGGGTGAACACGCGTCCGCCGCTGACACTGAGCGAACTGAGACCGTTCGTGAGTTGGGTTCGCCAGAGCAATTGCGGCGGGTTGGCGTTCCAATCGGTGCGAATGCGCTCGGTCGAAACGCCGTTGCCGCTTGGGCCGCGGTACATCGGCCAATCCGCGCGCACGCCGAAGAAGCCCGCAGCAATGACGCCCAACACCGCAGCGCCGACCTGACGCCCGCGCGCGGTTCGCCGGACGCCTGGCGCGCGAGCGGAGACGTCGTCGGGTTGACGCGGCCGTGCTCGAAGCCAGCGAGCAGCCGGCCGGCATGCCGTCGCAAATTCACCGAGCCTCATGGTGGTCAAACTGGCCGAAAAACGCCTCGCGTCAAAGGAGAAAGGCCGGGCGCCCGCAAGTCTGCCACAGGCGCCGGTGCTGCTCAGGCAGGTCCCAGGTCCGCTTTCTCGAACCGCCCCCACCGCAACGCCAGTGTCGGCAGCACCAGCAGGTTCAGCACCGTGGAGGTCGCGAGGCCGCCGAGGATGACGATGGCCATCGGGCCTTCGATCTCGCGCCCAGGATCGCCGCTGCCAATCGCCAAGGGCAGCAAGCCTAGGCCAGTAACCAGCGCGGTCATGAGGATGGGAGTGAGTCGTTCAGCCGCGCCGCGCAACGCGATCTCCGGCCCCCACGTCTGGCCCTCGACGGCGACGAGGTGCTCGTAATGCGAAATCATCATGATCGAGTTGCGCAACGTGATGCCGAACAGGGTCACGAAGCCCACCAGCGCGCCGAGCGAAAGCATCCCGCCAAAGCCGAACACCGCCAGCACCCCGCCCACGAGCGCAAACGGCAGGTTCAGCAGCACGAGCCACAGATTGCGTCCGTTTCCCATGACGATGGACAGAAGCAAGACGATGCCTAAGCCGGCCAGCAGCGAGTGGACGAGCAAGTCGCGCCGCGAACGCGCCTGGCCGGCCGCCGTGCCCCCGAATTCGAGGTAAGTCCCCGGTGGCAATTTGATTTCCGCGCCAATGCGGCGTCGCGCCTCCGCCACGAACGCATTCACCTCGCGTCCACCGGCGTTGCAGGTGATGGTCTGGACGCGTTGAGCGCCTTCGTGCAACACCACGTAGCGTCCGGCAGCCTGGTAAATGTCGGCCAATTGTCCCAGCGGCACGTGCGTGCCGCTGAGACTTTTCATCGGCAGCGCCGCCACTTGGGTAATCTGCCGGCGGCTGGCTGAATCGAGGATGACCGACACGTCGAAGACCTGATTACCTTCATAGACTTGCCCGACCGTCGTCCCTTGATACGCGGTGCGGATGCCCTCGAGCACGCTGACCGCATCAAAACCCCAGCGCGCCAGTGCCGCCGGCTTCAAACGGATGACCAGTTGCGGCGTGCCGGGCGGGGATTGCACCTGCACGTCGGCCGCGCCGGCAATCGTGTTGAGCAAGCGGGCGATTTCTTGGGCGGTCGTGTCCAGCGCGTCGAGGTCGTGGCCGAACACGTTGATGATGACCGAAGCGGTATAACCGGACAAGGTTTCTTCCACACGCTCAGTCAGGAACGTTTTCACGGCGAAATTCACGCCGGGAAATTTGGCCAGCGCCTGGCGAATCTGAAACTGCGCGGCTTCCGCCTCCGCGCCGGCCAGCGGCTTCAAGTCCACATTGAATTCGCTGTAATGCGTGCCCCAGGTGTCATCCGCCAGTTCGGCGCGGCCCGTCTGCTGCGACACGGAGCGCACAAAGGAAAGCTTCAACAACTCCTGGGTCACCTGCCGGCCCAAGGCCAGCGATTCGTTGAGCGATGTTCCGGGCACCGCGGACATGTGGATGATAAAATGCCCCTCCTGCAATTCGGGCAGGAAACCGCCGCCGATGAACGG
>JAKCAB010000310.1 GCA_021839785.1 bacterium
CGGAAGTTCACCTCCGACGCAAAGATGGTTTCGGCCACCGAAGCCGGGCCGCAAAAATAAACTCCCGGTCTATTGCATACCGCCGGATTTTGGATAGACTGTAGCGGACTGCCCCGCGCTGTGGGCGCCGCCGGCGGTAATGTACCTCAGGGGATCGTCTGCAGCCCCGTGGCGCGGGCAGTCAGGAGCCGTATGCGCCGTTTCGTAGCCGCTCTCGTTTTCCTTTTCTGGCCGGCAACCGCCTTTGCGGCGTCGAGCCTCCTTCTGGTTTTGGCCAAGCAGGACAACACGCTCGAAGTCGTGGATCCCGGTTCGGGCAAAATCCTGTCCCGCATCCCCGCCGGCAACGATCCGCACGAAGTCGTGGCCTCAGCCGACGGCACGCGGGCCTACGCGTCGAACTACGGCGGCCCGCGCAGCAGCTATCACACCATCGCCCAAATCGATCTCACCGCCCGCAAAGCGCTGCCGCCCATTGACATCACTCCGCTCCACGGCGCCCACGGCCTCGCCTGGGCCGGTGGCGAACTGTACTTCACCGCGGAAGTGAACAAGGTCTTCGGCCGCTGGAACCCCGCGACGGGCCGCGTTGACTGGATCATGGGCACCGGCCAGGACCGGACCCACATGATCGAGCTGAGCGCCGATCTCAACCACATCTACACGGGCAACATCAATTCCAATACGGTCAGCCTCTTCCACCGCGTACCGGGAAACCAGCCCTTCACGGACCTTTGGACCCAGACCCTGGTCCCGGTGGGCGATGGCCCCGAGGGGTTTGACGTCTCGCCGAATGGCAAGGAACTGTGGGCCGCCAACTCCCACGGCGCCTCCGTCTCGATCGTGGATCTCGCCACTGCGCGAGTGACCGCGACCATCCCCGTAGGCACGGGCCAGTCCAACCGATTGCGCTTCACTCCCGACGGCAAACACGCCTTCATCTCGGACCTCCGCACGGGCGACCTGGTCATTCTGGACGCGGCCTCGCACCAGATCGTGAAGCGGCTCAAACTGGGCCGCAGCGCCGCCGGCATCCTCATGGTCCCGGAACGCAACTGTGCCTACGTCGCGCTGAGCGCGGACAACCGTGTGGACATCATCGACCTGTCGAAGCTGGAAGTGACTGGCCACATCGCCACCGGCCGGGGTCCGGACGGCATGGCCTGGGTGCGAGGGCGCTGAGCTTTTCTCTCGCCCGTCGTCCCGGCGGCATCCAAGAAGATGTGCACCTCGAAGCCACGAGACTGGCCGAGCCGTCCCAGTATGCTGAAACTGTGGCACTGCTTCGGTTTGAAGGCGTCAGCAAACATTACGCCACCGACGGCGCCCGCGTTGACGCACTCCGTGAGATAACGCTGTCGTTCCAAGCGGGAGAATTCGTGTCGCTCGCCGGGCCGAGCGGTTGCGGCAAATCGACCTTGCTGAACCTGGCCGGGGCGATGGACTTTCCTTCTTCCGGCACGGTGTCGATTGACGGTGTTTCGACCGCCGCGCTGAACGACGGCGCCCTCACGCGCCTCCGCCGGGAGAAGACGGGCTTCGTCTTCCAGTCCTTCCAGCTTCTTCAGAACCTTTCGGTGGTGGAAAACGTCGAGCTTCCGCTGCTGCTGGCCGGCGCGCCGCAGGCCCGCGAGCGTGCCCTGGAACGCCTGGAATGGGTTGAACTTGCCGGTCTCGCCGATCGCTTGCCGCATCAACTCTCCGGAGGCCAGATGCAGCGTGCCGCCATTGCGCGGGCGCTGGTGAACGAGCCTCGCATTCTGCTGGCCGACGAGCCGACGGGAAACCTCGACACCGCCACGGGTGCGGTGATCCTCGCGTTGCTCCGCCGGATTGTGGACGAGCGCGGCACGCTGCTGCTGATGGCAACACACAGCGCCGAAGCCGCCGCGGCGAGCGACCGCATGGTCCGCCTACGCGACGGTCGCGTCGAGGCTCCGCCCGCGGTCTGAGATGCCCGCCGCGCTGCTATTCTCCCGCCTCATGCTGCGCCCGCTGCGCCGGGAACCGGCCCGCACGGCGCTTACGATGCTGGCCATCGCGCTTGGGGTCGCGGTCGTGCTGGCCATCGACCTTGCGGGCGATGCGGCCGCCGGCTCGTTCCGCTCCTCGGTCGAGACGCTGGCCGGCGACGCCGATTTCGAAGTCTCCGCGCCGGGCGGTCTGCCTGCCTCGGTCGCCGCCACCGTCGCCACGCTCCCCTACGCGCTCGACGTCGGCCCGCGCATCGAAGACTCGGCCGAAGTCGTGCAAACCGGTCACGTGGTTCCGCTGATCGGCGTGGACATGGTCGCCGACGCTTCAGCCAACGAATCCGGCTCGCCGCAAGACCTCGGCGACCTTTCCACGACGGCGCAAGTCTGGATCGGCCGCGATTTTCCGCACGCCGCCTCCGGCACGCTCGACCTGCGCATCAACGACCGCATCGTCTCGCTCACCATCCGCGGCCGGTTGAAGGGCAATACGGGCGAAGCCGCCGTCATTGACCTTGCGCTGGCCGACCGCCTGCTCCACCGCAACGGCGCTCTCGACCGCATCCTCATCCGCATCCCGAAAGGCGAGGGGAATCTCGACACCTGGGAACACCGCCTGCGCGCCGCGCTTCCTTCCGGCGTCACGCTCGAGCGAGGCGGCGCACGCACGCGAGAAAACCGGAAAATGCTCGAAGCCTTCCGCTGGAATCTCCGCGTGCTGAGCTACATTGCTCTGCTGGTTGGGGCCTTTCTGATCTACAACACGGTTTCGGTTTCGGTGGTGCGCCGCCGGGCGGAAACCGGCATCCTCCGCGCCCTGGGGGCCGGACGCGCCACCATCGCCGCCGCGTTCCTCGCCGAATCCGCCGCCTTCGGCCTGGCCGGCTCTCTGCTCGGCATCCTGCTTGGCCGCCTGCTCGCCTTGGCCGCGGTGAAACTCGTTTCGTCCACCGTCGAATCGCTTTACGTCAGCAGTACGCCCGCCCCGATCGCGCTCACTTTCCCCGCCGCGGTGGCGGCGCTGGTTCTCGGTACCGCGGTCTCTGTTCTCTCGGGCGTGGCTCCGGCGCTCGAAGCCTCTACCGTCCCGCCCACGGAAGCCATGGCGCGCGGCCGGGTCGATTACCAGTCCCGCGTGCGCAAAGCTCGCGATCTCGTCTTCGCCGCGCTACTTTCGGCCGCAGCGGTCATCGCGTCACGCATGCCCGCGGTCGAAGGCAAGCCGCTTTTCGGTTACCTGGCCGCGCTGCTGCTGGTGGCCGCCGGATCGCTGGCGATTCCCTTCCTCGTTTCCGCCTTTTGCAACGCAACCGGAGCCAGGCTTGGCCGATTGCTTGGCGTCGAAGTGCTGCTGGCGGGCCGCGGGCTCGCCGCCTCGTTGCGCCGCACCTCGGTGCTCACGGCCGCTCTTGCCGTCGCCGTCGCCATGATGGCCGCGGTCGGCATCATGGTGGGCAGTTTCCGCGAAACCGTCTTCCTGTGGATGCAAAACCAGCTCAAGGCCGACCTCTATCTCCGTCCCGCGGGCCCGGCCGCAGCCGACCGCCATCCCGTCATGGCCGCCTCTGTCCCGGACAGGATCGAGCAACTGCCCGAGGTCCTCGCCGTCAACCGCTTCCGCGCCTACGCGATCAGCTACGGAGGCCTTCCCGCCACGCTCGCCTCCACCGATATGGCCATCGAGCGGCGCTTCGGCCGCCTGAAATTCCTCGGCGGCGTCAACCGGGAAGACGTCTTCGGCCTCATCCGGCAAGGGAACTACGCCATAGTCAGCGAACCCTTCGCCAACAAACACCACGTCGAGGCCGGGTCAACCTTGACGCTCTCCCTCGGCGGGCATCTCGTCCCGCTTCGTGTCCTCGGCGTCTACTACGACTACGCCAGCGAACGCGGCTACATTCTGCTGGACCGAAATGTCCTGCTCCGCTACCTGCCTGATCCGGCCGCTTCGAACGTCGCCGTCTATCTGAAACCCGGCGTTACGCTCGATTCAGGGCGCGCCGCGGTCGAACGCGCGATCGGCTCTCACAGCGTCCTGGTGATCGCCAACCGCAGCCTCCGCGACGAAGCCATGCGCATCTTCGACCGCACGTTCGCCATCACGTACGCCCTCGAAGCGGTCGCCATCCTGGTCGCCGTGATGGGCATGGCCGGCGCGCTTCTGGCTCTCATCATCGACCGCCGCCGCGAACTCGGCCTCCTCCGCTTCCTCGGCGCCTCCGCCGCCCAAATCCGCCGGCTGATTCTTTTCGAAGCCGGACTGCTGGGCCTGCTGGCCAACGCCATCGGTCTCGCGCTCGGCGTCTTGCTCTCGCTCATCCTGATTTACGTCATCAACAAGCAGTCCTTCGGCTGGACCATCCAGTTTCACTGGCCGGTGGTTGTGCTGCTTGGGTCGCTCGGCACGGTCTTTCTCGCGGCTGTTCTCTCCGGGCTTTATCCTGCCCGAGTTGCCATGCGCCTGAACCCCATCGAGGTGGTCCATGAAGAGTAGCCTGCTGCTGGCGACGCTGCTGGCAGCCTACCGCCTTGCGGTGCCGGGCTATCACTACGAATTTCCGCGCGACCACTTCAACCACCCCGATTTTCAAACCGAGTGGTGGTACTACACCGGCAACCTCGTTTCCGCGCAGGGCCGCCACTTCGGCTTCGAACTGACGTTTTTCCGCCAAGGCGTCTCGCAGGCGCCGCAACCCGAGCCCTGGGGCGTCAACGACGTCTATCTCGCGCACCTGGCGTTGAGCGACCTCGACGGCGGCCGCTTCTATCACACCGAGCGTCTCAACCGCCCCGGCCCCGGTTTCGCCGGCGCCGACCTGGCCAGCGGCCGCATCTGGAACGGCAACTGGCAATCCAGGTGGCGCCTGGCCTCGCTGCCCGACGGGGTTTTCACCGATCAGCAACTCCAGGCCGTCACCGAAACGTTCTCGCTCGACCTCCACGTGGTGTCTCAAAAGCCGCCGGTCATTCACGGCGTCAACGGAGTCAGCCAGAAGGCCCAAGGCGCGGGGCGCGCCTCCTACTACATCTCTTTCACGCGTCTCAAGACCAACGGAACCATCACCCTCAACGGGACGCGCTTTGAGGTCACCGGAACCTCCTGGATGGACCACGAATTCTTCACCCACCAACTCGAACCGGACCAGACCGGCTGGGACTGGTTCAGCATTCAACTCGACAACGGAAGCGAGCTGATGCTTTACCGCATCCGCCGGCGCGACGGCAGCGCCGACCCTTACTCCTCCGGCACCTACGTGGAGCCCAACGGGCGCGCCCACCACCTCAGCCGGGCGGATTTCACGCTGACTCCGCACGCCACGGCGGGCTCCCGCTACCCGCTGGCGTGGACCATCGAAGTTCCCTCGCTTCCGTTGACGCTTGAAGCCACCACCCCTCTCCGCACACAAGAGTTCACGGGAGAAACGCCGGCGTCG
>JAKCAB010000051.1 GCA_021839785.1 bacterium
GGGGCGCAGCCATTCCAGCCACGGAGGCACAGGGGCTTGGAGTTTGAATGAGGAACGCAGGAAAGCCGGAAACCCCAGACTGCGGTTCCTGAGTTCCTGAGTTCCTGAGTTCCTCATTGGATCTCGGCGTCTCCGCGACTCCGTGGCAATTCCCAGGTGGGGTTCCGGCCGAGCCGACGCAGAAGACAAGAGTCAGGGCTCCGCCGGAGCGTCCCCCAAATGTTGTTAGGATGAGGTGTGTTCATGGACAATCCGCCGCGGCTTGCGAGGCGGTGGCGTCTCGGCCAAGGTTCGGGCCGCGTCCGCCCAAATGAACCTTCTCCCGGTCATCGAGCGCGAGTTGCGCGGGGCTTCGCGGCAACAAGCCTCGTGGCTCTTGCGCCTCGCTCTCGCCACCGGCGCGGTGCTGGCCTGCGTTTTTGGTTTGTTGCTGCCTCACCCTTTGCCGCAAAACCGCGGCCAGGTGGTGCTGGTCTGCCTCGTCGTTTCCGGGTTGGCACTGAGCTTGTTTGCGGGCGCGTACCTGACCGCCGACAGCGTCAGCGCGGAGAAGCGCGGAGGCACGCTGGGCCTGTTGTTTCTCACGCCGCTCACCGGTTGGCAGATTGTGCTCGGCAAAATGCCGGGTCATTCGCTGCAGGTTGGCTTGCTGATGGGATGGCCGTGGATCGGCTTTGCCGGAACGTTCCTGGTGGCGATCCAGGCAAACGACAATGCTGTCGCGGCGGCGAGTTTTGCGGGCTGGGCGGTGTGCTGCCTCTTGTTCGATGCCTGGCTGATCAACCGCTGCCGAGCGTGGCTGCGCATGGGTTTGCGACGGCGGGTGTCGGAGGCTGGATGAACCCGGTTCGCAGCACACGTCCGGCAGAGCAGCCGGCGATGACGCAAATGAAAAGCGAACGCAGTCTGGCCGGTCGTTGTCTCGTGTTCAGGCCGGGCGCAGACGGGAACGCGAGACTTGCTCCCGGCTCATTGCGGGCCAGAATAAGTGCGGTCGTCATTTCGTCGAAAGTCGCACGCCATGTTAAGAGTCACATTTGCCCTGTTGATTGCGGTCGCGGGCCTGTCGGTCGGCGCCGCCGAGCCGTCGATTTACAGGATGGATTTCCAGAACGCCGAGGTGGGCAAGGTGCCCGAAGGTATGCTGGTGCTGGACGGCGGTTTCGCCGTCCAGGAGGACACCGGGGGCCGGTTCCTCGAGTTGCCCGGCTCGCCGCTGGAGACTTACGGCGTGCTGTTCGGACCTACCGAAACGAACAACGTCTCCGTGACCGCGCGCATCTACGGCACGGCCAAGGGCCGGCGGTATCCGGCGTTCGCCGTTGGCCTGGGCGGCGCGAACGGCTTCAAGCTGCGCGTCAGTCCCGGCAAAAACGAACTCGAGATCTTCAAAGGTGACACCGACCTGCTGAGCGTGCCGTTCAATTGGTCGTCCGGGAAATGGATGCATCTGCGGCTGCAGATTCGCCAGGACGGTGCCAACGTCTGGAAGGTGGAAGGCAAGGCGTGGCCCGACGGCGAGAGCGAGCCCGTCGCGTGGCTGATCACCCTGGACGAAAAGGAAGCGCCGCGGCCTGGGCGCGCCGCAATCTGGGGGGCGCCTTATGCCGGCACGCCGATCCGGTACGATGACTTGGCAGTGACAAAGGCGGCGGCGGCGCCGTAACGCCTTGTCGCGACGACCGCGTGGCTGAAGTCACGCTGATCGCACTTCCCCGGCCAGCCCCGCCGCCGGGTTGGCACGGTCATTTCACCTGCACCTGGCCTTCGCCCTTCACGATTTCTCCGATCAGCCACGCGCGGTGCCGGGCCTTGCCGATCGCGCCCAACACGGCTTCGGCCTGGTCCGCCGCGACGATCGCGACCATGCCGATGCCCATGTTGAACACTTGGTACAGTTCGGCTTCGTCCACGCCGCCTTTGGCCGCGAGGAGCTGAAAAATAGGCAACATTTCCCAAGCGCCTTTACGGATCGATGCGGCGCAGTTTTTGGGTAGAACGCGCGGAATGTTGTCCACGAACCCACCGCCGGTTATGTGGGCGAAGGCGTGCACGGCGTTCGGCCTGCCCGGTCGGTTGAACCGTTTCAGCAACGCCTGGACGAGCGGGCCGTAGCTGACGTGGATTTTGAGGAGTTCGTCGCCGACGGTGTTTTTCGACTCCGCGACCCGGCTGGTCGGTTTCAGCTTCAACTGATCGAAAAGGATTTTGCGCGCCAGCGAATAGCCATTGGTGTGCAGGCCGCTCGAAGCGAGACCGAGGATCGCGTCGCCGCGTTTGACGGTCTTCTGGCCGTTGAGCATCCGCGACTTCTCCACCGCGCCGACGATGGTGCCGCTGACGTCGTATTCTCCAGGCGCATAAAAGCCGGGCATTTGGGCGGTCTCGCCGCCGATCAACGCGCAGCCATTCTCGGCGCAGGCTTTGGCGAACCCGCGGACGATGTCCGTGAAGACGCGCGGCTCCAGCTTGCCGGTGCCGAGGTAATCCAGGAAGAACAAGGGTTCGGCGCCCAGGACGGCGATGTCGTTCACGCAATGGTTCACCAAGTCCTGCCCGATGGTGTCGTGACGGCCCATCGCGAAGGCGATCTTCAGTTTCGTGCCGACGCCGTCCACGCTGCTGACCAGCACGGGCTGGCGGTACTTCTTGAGGTCGAGCGCAAACAGCCCGCCGAAACCGCCCACCTTGCCCAGCACCTCGCGGCGATGCGTGGAGGCGAGGAGTTGCGGGAGGGTGGCCTTGACCTGGTTGCCGAGGTCAATGTCCACACCGGCGGCGGCGTAGGCTTTTTGCTTCATGACGGATGCGGTTTCGCGGGCGGAATATCGCGGGCGCGGGAGAAGGCTGTCGAGGTTGATCTGAACCGGGCGGCGCCGCGCGCGCCATCGCGCGCCGTCAGTGGATGCCAAGTCCTTCCCCCGGTGGGCGCGTTCCCGGAGCCCACGCCGCTTTTGGGCGCAACGGCAGCCCGGATAGGTGCCGCGACCGAGGCACGCCACTCAAGGCGTCGGCACCATCGGGATTTCGCCGAGGTCCAACACGCCGCTTGGTGGATCGGCGGGGACAACGACCGGCACCTCGGCCCGTGCACGCTCCTTGAACTGACCAGCGGTTTCGCCCGGTCCAACGGCGCCCACGAACAAGACGTAACTGCCCGCCGGCACATCTTCCGCGACCCACGTTCCGTCGGTTGTCTCCGCGAGCGGGAAAAACCGCTGGCCCGCAAAGGCGCCCCTGACCTCGGGCCGGTTGCGCCAGGCCGCCAACGCCTGCGGGCTGTTCCTCGTCTCTTCCGGCGCGGGCAGCACTGGCGTTCGAACGACGCCCACGACACGCCAGTTGGCCTCCCGGGGCAGGTCTGCCGGCCACTGGAGCCGCGCCCGCACGGTGTAGCTCGTGCCGCCGATCGTAACGGTCGTCGTGTCGCCGGGACGGATGTCCACCTGGAGCAAAGGCTGGTGGCTCCACACCGTCCCGGAGGACATGCCTGGCAATCCTTTTTCCGGCACCAACCGCACCAGCCGATGCTGGCCCGGCGGCACTTGCGGGAAGACAAACCGACCGTCGCGGTCGGTTCTCACCTGGTAAGCCCTGGAGTCGGAGGATACGGTGGTGAAGTCCCCTTGGCCGTACTGAAAAAGCAGTTCACGGTCGGCCGCTGGCTGCCCACGCGATAAGTAGGTGCCTTCCAAACGTCCCCAAGCCTGGAGCCGGATGACCGGCTCAGCCGCCAGGACGGCGGGGGTCGTTTCGGCAAAACCTCCAGGGTGAGCGGCGATGACACGGGCGACGGCGTCGTCAGGCGGCAAGCGGAACTGTCCCTGGCCATCGGTGGTGAGCAAGCTGCCGCCGGACTGTAGGTTCTCGCGCGAAAACCCGCCGGGAATCAATCTCAGCCCGGCGCCGGGCGACACCAGGCCGATGTCCGCGTTGACCGCCGGCCGCCCGTCCGGCAACAGCACCGTCATGGCGGTGGCAGCCCCGGCCCGCAGCCGCACGTCGAATTGCGCCTCGCCTTCGTCGGCGCGGACCACACGCGTGACGAACGGCACGTAGCCCTCGGCCTCGAATTTGAAGACGAAGGCTGGCTCCTTGACGCCGCCCAACACGGGTTCCTCGAAGACATGGCGGAACCGGCCGCCTTCGAAGCTCAACCAGAAACGGTCGATGTTGCTCCAGGTCGCATTTGTGGCGCCGGTGGCCAAGTTGGGCGTGGGCCAGCCCGTGACGATGCGGAAGCGGCGAACCGGCTCGCCGCTGGCCGCGTCCCGCACCGTGCCGGAGATCGTTAGCGCCGGCTTGAGCACGACCTCGTGCTCCATGCCGTCAGGACGCACCTTCACATCACTTGCGCGCATATAGCCCGAAGCGGCGATGCCGAAGTTTAGATCCTGGTCGGGGGCGGTGTCCCACTCGACCCGGCCTTCGGCGTCGGTCTGGCGGTGGAATTCGATCTGCACCGGCGAAGACTGGCCAGGGCGAGCGCCTGGGCCTTGATAAGGGGAAGTGTTCAGCCAGACATTGGCTTGGGGCACCGGAAAGCCGCGGCTGTCCACCACGCGCAACCGCAGCAGCCTGCCTGCCGCCAGCGTCAGCCGGAACGGTTCGGCGTCCGCCGTCAGTTCGACTTCCCGGGTGGTAGGCGCAAAGCCCGGGGCCTCGGCGCTCAGCAGGCCGCGGCCCGGCTTGCACCCGGCCACTTGAAAGGTGCCGTCCGCCTGGGTCGTCGCCTCGCGCGAATTGACTTCGTCCCTGATGCCGACCAGCACCTTCGCGCCCGGCACCGGCTGGTCGGCGGTATCCACGACGAGGCCACGCACCGTCACCGCGCGTCCCAGCCGGAAAACGTAGCGGCCTTCGCGGAGTTGTCTTAAAGCCTCGGGGTTGGCACCCGACACCGAATCGCTGCGGACATGCTCGGGATGGCGTGCGCCGCCGTCGATCGTCCGAAGCGTGGCCTCGGCAATCCGGTCAATCCGCCAGCGGCCCTCAACGTCGGTTGTTGCCGTGACCCAGAACGGCCAGACGAAATTGTCGGTCTGCGGGCGCGTTTCCTTCGCTGAATTAGTCTGGTTGTTGAAGCCGACCTCCGCGCCGGCGACCGGCTGGCCGTCCGCGTCCACCGCCCGCCCGCCGATGGGCACCGACCGCGCCACGCGCAGGGTGTAACGGTCGGGGATGGCCTCGCCCCGGTCCGGCCGCCAGTCGAGCCGCGTGTCGGCAAAGCCGTCGCATTGGCTGACCAGGATGAGATGGGTGGTCGAACCGCGCGGCACGGGCACCGCGCATTTGCCGAAGCGGTCCGCCCAAAGCGTTTTGCGCGCCACCTCCTTGCCTTCCCACAGCCAGTACTCGATCCGGGCATTCGGCACTGGCTTTCCCGTGTCGGCGGTCACGACG
>JAKCAB010000845.1 GCA_021839785.1 bacterium
GAACGTAGCCCGGCGTGCCCACGAAGCTGTGCGGCTCGCCGGCGTCGGTGACCAGGCCGATGTCCGCCAGCTTGGGCGTCCCGCCTACGAAGATGACGTTGGACGGTTTGATGTCCCGATGCACCAAACCGTGGCGATGGAGGTGGTCCAAGGCGTCGGCCAACGCGACGCCAATGCGAATGCATTCGTTCACGGGCAACCGCCCGCGGCGCTTGAGTTCGCGGCGCAGGGTATGCGGCACGTAGGCCGGCGCTGGGCGGAGACGGGGTTCGGCCGGCGAAATGTCGTCGCGCGGGGCTTCGGCTTCGCCCGCGTCATCGGCCAGTTCCATCACGTAATAGAAGTAATCGGCCGGCGTCTCGGGGCCGAC
Source organism: bacterium (assembly GCA_021839785.1). The sequence goes on from JAKCAB010000845.1 coordinate 371, forward strand.
CTGGAGGATGTCCATCAACCCTTCGTGGGTGCGCGAGACCGGCTCGTATTTGCGGATGCCCTCCAACTCGCGCTCGTAGGGCCGGGGCGCCTCGAAGCGTTCGCGGGCGACGATCTTCACCGCCCGGCGGGTGCCCAGGGCGTTGCGCGCGAGCCACACGTCGCCGTAACTGCCGCGGTCGATCAGCGCGATCAACTCGTGGTCTGGGACGGGCGGGGGACAATTGGCTTGGTGATTCTCGAACGCATTTCCTCCGCTGGATTCCCGTGCTGGCATGGCGTCAAGCGTTGGCCCAGTTGGGCCGCGTGAAAAGCAAAAACCGCCCCGACCGCCGGGCGGGTCTGACGCCTGGCAGGTTCGCGCCGGGCTGGTCCCGCCGACGGGATTCGCGATACCAAAGTGTGTTCAATAGGCCATGAACGGCCCCCTCAACCCGGCCTTCTCCCCCACTGGGGGAGAAGGTGTCCGGAGGACGGATGAGGGGGAATTCGTGTCGCCTGGAAGGCAGTTCAGTATGAGAGATCCCGGAAATGGGCGCTCCCTCATGGTTCATTTGGTGTCGCAATTGCGACAATTTATGTGCCATCCGGATCCTCGCCAAGCCACCCTGCCACGGCCGCTGCTGTGCCCAGTCAAAAGGCGCGTCGGCCACGGGGCGTCGCGGCGGCTAACTCCATTTGTTTTCGCACCGGCAGGGGGCACGCTCCCGCGCGAGCCTCCTGTCCCCTGAACCCCTCATCGGTTTTCGGTTATGGCTTCCGCCCTTCCCCCTCCTTGGCGTCTGGGCGGTGAAATCCATCGTTACCAGCCCGGCCCGGCCGCCGCGGAATGACGCGCTCCTCCCACAACTCCACCTCGCGTTTGGCCTCGCGCAGCAACCGCTCGAACACCCGGCCGGCCCGCAGCCTGGCCAGATACACCCGGTTGAGACTGATCCCCAGCGCCCGCGCAATCGCCGGGTACGTGTGCTCCTCGCGCAAGCGCAAGTAGAGCACCTGGTAAGCCAGCGGCTTGACCTGCCGCTTCAGCCTGTCCCACGCAATCTCCAGCACGGCGCGCTCCCATTCCTGCTGCCAGACCGCTTCCCAGGCTTGGGGCGCCGGATCGGCCACGGCCTCGACCCGGCCGCCACCCGGGCTGGAGACACCGGCCAGCGGTTCCAACCGCCGTGCGGCGGCCTGCCGCCGGAAGTGGTCGGCAATGCGGCGCTCGGCAATGCCGAGCAGCCAGGTGCGGAAGCGGCAACTCTCGGGGGCGTATTCGAACGCCGGCAACGCGCTCGCGACCGAGATCATGCAATCCTGCGCCACCTCCGCGGCTTGGGCCGGGGTCAGGCCCCGGCGCCGCGCCACGGCCAGTACGAGGCGACGGTACAGGTCGTCGAACTCGTTCCAGGCCGCGTCGTCGGCCGGGTTCTGCGCCCGCCCCAGCAAGGTGGCGCGGGTCGGGACGCTGTCGGTGGTCGTCGTGGACATGGCGGTGTGCTCTGCATAATTAATCGCCGCCCGCCCGGCAATCTTTCAGAAAATATTTTTTAGAATTTTGAAAGAAAGCGGTTCGTAGTGGCGATTAAGTAGGCAAAAGCACAGATATCCGACATCCGATTCCAGAACCCAAAAGGCTGTTCCAACCCTGAACTTTTATGAGTGAACAGGTCACTTCTTTACGGTACCGCTTCTGCGGATTGGTCGCGGCCACGCTGGTGACGGTGGGATCGCTCGGCAACCAGACGTTCGCCTCGAACCTGCTCGTTAACGGGAGTTTCGAATACCCGGCGTTCGGTCCAACGGGCTGGTCGTACGGCACGTCAGGTGCGGATTGGGCCTTCAACGACTTCAGCGGAATCACCAGATTAATATCCGCTTGGGATGGCTACGTCTTGGCACCTGAGGGCAACCAAGTCGCATTTCTCCAACGGTACCAAGGCGTTAACAGCTCCATCGTCCAATCCTTCACGGTTCCAGCATCGGGTGAGTTCCGCTTGACCTATTGGCAACGGGGGCGGTCGTTGGCTGGCAACCTCACATACAATCTCGAATTGGACGGTACGGTACTGGACACGTTGACGGCGACGACCGGTCAGCCGGGGGAGGCTTTTTCGGAGGTGGGCCTGAACTTTCACGCCGCGTCCGGTCTGCATACCCTTGCTTTTGTTGCCGTTTCGCAACTCGGCTCGGATGACACGGTGCTTTTGGACGACGTGACCATCACTCCCGTACCCGAGCCGACTTGGACTGCCCTCGCTGCTGGCCTTGGCACCTTGTTCTTCGTTGCTTGGCGGCGGCGCGAACGAACCAACTTCATACCTCACAACGAGCCTCAATCTCAACCAACAACCCGGTAACCAGAAATTCCCCTATGTGTAAATCTGTTCTCGTTCTTTCAGGACTGCTGACCTTGTCCCTCTGGACCGCACAGGCAGCAAACCTCGTTGTTAACGGCGACTTCTCCAATTCCGTCCCGAGCAATGGAACTGGCGGAGGCTGGACCTCGTCACACATCGACTATGTCGGCGGATGGCATAGCACAGGAGGCAATCCGGGGGGCATGTTCATCCTAAACGACAATGGCTCAGCGGGCTCGGACCCCCAAATCGTGCAAACCATCACCGGATTGACGCCTGGGGCGCAATACACGCTGAGCGGAGATTACGCGTCTTGGTACATCACGGGGAACAACGGATTCGGCTTAGACATAGACGGATCCAATGTCACCAAGTTGAACCGCACGGCCACCAAAGTCTGGACACCTTTCTCGCTTACCATCAACGCCGCCAGCACTGAGATGTCGATTCGATTTCGGGCCGAAATCGATGGAGGCGACAACGACTTTGCCATCGATAACATCAGTCTGGTGGCCGTACCCGAGCCGGCTTCCATCGCGGCCGTCAGCGCTTTGGGGCTGCTGGCCTTTGGCGCCATCCGAAAAGTCCGGCGATAAAGAACCGGAACTCTGGCGAGGCTCGCCCCGCTGGCTCGCCAAGAATTCCTCTGCGACCGTGATAGCCAACGGCAAGCGTGTCAACGCGCGTTCAAAACAAGACCTCAACACAAAGGGCAGATATGCAACAACAACTGACTGAAACCTACAGAATCCTGGTCTGTCTGACGTGCCTCACTGCGGGCGTGATCACACAGGCACAGCCGTCGATCCTGGTCGAACCGCAGGATCAGTGGGCCGTTGACGGAAATTCCGTCGTCTTTTCGGTGGTCGCGGCCGACTACTGGGGAGACGACGAATTCCTCTCTTATCGTTGGTCGAAGCTGGATGACTGGTCTTGGTTTCCACCAGACAATGCGAGGGGCGTCGATACACCCAACTTGCTGCTATTGAACGTCGGATGGCAGGACGAAGGCGATTATGTCGTGGACGTTACCGACATGTTCGGGGTCTGGGTGGAAAGCCGGGCGGCACACCTCACGATCTACACACCAGGAACCTTGTTGGCAGACGGCAATTTCGAAAGCTTACCGGTCGGCACGGCTCCTGATCGAAGCGTGTCCGCGGGGGCTTGGGCTTTCGATCCATCGCTCCCAGAAAAGGACGTTTCGCAGTTCACCATTGCTCAGTCACCCGGAAGTGACGCTGCGGGCAAGAGCCTTCGCGTGTTTGTTCCAAATCTTTACGATGTGAGCGACGATGACAACTACCACCTGAGCAACCTATTGGGCAGCGCGGTACCAGGAACGACCGGCATTCCAGAAATTCCCAACACCAGGGTAATAGCCGATTTCGACCTCTGGGTCGAACCGGACCACGGAGGAGGAGCCGTGTACCTTGCCGCTGGTGGCCTAGCCAATGACAGCCAGCGCGGGCCTCAACTTCACTGGCTTTCAAATGGAGATATCGCAGCCGTTACGGTAGGAGGGACATTTCAGACGTTGGTTCACAATTACCCGCGAAGTGCCTGGCAATCGGTTCGCCTGGTCGTGGACCTGGCCTGCGACACTTACGATGTGCAATGGGCGCCACGCGGCCAACCCTTACAGAGCATCGGCACGGGTCTGGCATTTCGTTCGGGTAGCCTTTCGTATTTGGATCGAGTCACCGTCGTCCGTTTCGTACCCTGCGAAGGCTGTATCTGGCTGAACGGCGCCACGGCGGACGTGGACTCGTACTTCGACAACTTCGCGGTCGATTTGGTGCTGTTGCCAAGCATTGCGGTTCAGCCGCAAAGTCAGATTGTCGTCGCTGGTAACCAGGTGACTTTGGAGGTCCTTGCCGGCGGCAGTGGGCCGCTCAGCTATCAATGGTACCGGGGCGAAGGCGTGGACTATGAAGATCCTTGGATCCCCCGACACGGCGACACCAGTCAGCCCATCAACGGCGCCACGTCCTCCACGCTGACAGTCACGGTTGGCGCAGATTTGGCGAAATATTGGGTCCGGGTCAGCAACGCCGTCGGAAGCAAAGACAGCCGGACGGCCACCGTGTCGCCGCCTCTGCCCCCTTCGATTACCACTCAACCGGAAAGCCAGACGGTTTACAGCGGGGAGGAGATTTGGCTCAGTGTCGGGGCTGAAGGCACGGAACCACTAACCCACCAATGGTACCGCGGAGCAAGCGGTGACACCTCAGATCCTATTGAGGGGGCCCAAAGCGCCTACCGCTGGGAAACCGTTGAAACCTCCTCGAGCTACTGGGTGCGGGTCAGCAACGAGGCCGGAACCGCCGATAGCCAGACCGCCATAATCACTGCGGTGGATCAAGCCCCCAGTATCACGCAACAACCCGCAAGCCAGATTATTCCCCAAGGCATCCGAGGACAACTCTACGTTGCTGCGGAGGGCTCGTCTCCGAAAACCTATCAATGGTATCAAGGCCAAAGCGGCGACACCAGCACACCCATGCCTGAAGGCAACGATGCATCCATTACGACGCCACCGGTTACCTCCCCCGTCTCGTTCTGGGTGCGCGTGAGCAACGCATTTGGAGATGCTGACAGCGAAACCGCGACACTGACCCCGCGTGCGCCAATACCCGGCGAATCCAAGTGGGAAACGACTACCTTTTCGGTCGGATCGTCGTCGCCAGCGATAGGAGACGACGGCACAGTGTATGTGGGCTCCTACAACGGGAATCTTTATGCCCTGGATGGCGCGACTGGCGTTCAAAAGTGGCTCTTCCAGGCTGGAGTGACTATCAATTCTTCACCGGCCGTCGCCGTTGATGGCACCGTGTTTGTGGGTTCTAGCGATGGCAATCTCTACGCACTCGACGGACCGACTGGGGCAAAGAAGTGGGCCTTCCAGAGTGGAAGCAGTATCGATTCTTCACCGGCCGTCGCCGCCGATGGCACCGTGTTCGTTGGCTCTAGCGATAGAAACCTTTACGCCATCGACGGAGCGAACGGGATGAAGAAATGGTCCTTCCAGAGTGGAAGTAGTATCTATTCTTCACCGGCCATCGCCACCGATGGCACTGTGTTCGTGGGCTCCTACGATGGAAATCTTTACGCCCTCGACGGGGCAAGCGGGGCAAAGAAATGGTCGTTCCAGGCAGGCAACGCCTTCCGTTCTTCTCCCGCCATCGGTGAGGACGGAACCGTGTATGTGGATTGTATGGACGGAAAAGTATATGCCTTGAATGGGGCTACCGGAGCGGAGCGATGGACATTCTCTGCATCCATAGTTTCGGACCAGGGGGAGGTTCTTGGGAGTTATGTTAGTTCGTCGCCTGCTCTCACTTCCGATGGCACGGTGTACTTTGGGGTTAGCTTCGACATATTAGTATGGTGGGATCCCTACTACCCTTGGTCAGAATGGGAGTTCTACGCGTTAAACAGCCAAAGCGGGAACGTGGAATGGTCATACCACTATTATTATGGACGTGCAGATTCCTCCCCTAATGTCGATGAGGACGGCATCGTGTATGTCGGATCCGACGATGGCGTCCACGCGTTTTACGGTTCCGCCGCTCTCGCCCATTCGGCTTGGCCCAAATTCCATCATGACGTCCAGAACCGTGGCCAGATCGATGGGCCACCGCCCGCAGCGCAAGCTCCGCAGATCGTCACTCAGCCGCAAGACCAGACGGTGGTCAGCGGCCAGAGCGCAACCTTGGCGGTGGAGGTCACGGGCACCGAGCCATTGAGTTACCAATGGTATGTGGGGCCGAGCGGAGACACCAGCCAGCCGATCACGGGCGCAACCAAGGCCAGCTACACCACCTCGGCGCTCACGGAGACGACCAGTTTTTGGGTTCAGGTAAGCAACGACACCGGTTCCATTGATAGCCAGACAGTTACCGTGACAATCGGTGCCACCGGAGCAGCGAGTTGGCAGGCGGTCACCGTTCCCGGGCTGGCCGCCGGCGCGAACTTCTATCGGCTGTGGACCCGGGCGCCGGGCGAGGTCTATGTGTGGGCTTACAGCCGCCCGGGAGGCAGCGTGGAGTCCACCCTCTACCGGCTTTACCAGGCGCAATGGCAGCCGGTGCTGGAAGTCAGTGGGGAGTACCCGGCGAGTGTCTTCGGCACCGGTGCCAGCGAGGTGTTCGCCGCCACTCAAACCCAACTTTGGCGTTCCACCGACAACGGCGACACCTGGACTTTACAGGCATTACCCGGCAGTGGCGATTTCTTTAAGATCAGCGGCACACCTAACAACGTGCATGTGCTGCGTGGCGAAGGGTTCATCGTCCGTTTTGATGGCAACCAGTGGCAACAGGTGTCCAACAATTCGGGCATACTCACCGTGTTGGGGCCGGCAGAAGGCTACTACGTCACCTGCTGGGGGTGGGGAACCTGGAACGGCAGCCAGTGGCAGTATCATTCGCAAGGTTTCGACTTCTGCGACATCTACGATACTTGGGCGGTGCGCGATGCCCAAGGTCTGCACTGGTGGGCGGTGGGCAACAACAACTTTTCCAACGGCATCCGGGTGTGGTGCTGGGATGCGGCCAGTGGCACCTTCGGCAGCAAGCGAGGGTACTGCTTTGGCGACGGGAATGGCTACGACGTGGGCAGCGCTTACGGTATTTGGGGGTCCAGCGCCAACGACGTGTACGTGATCGGCGATCTGGCCGATACCGACCAGGGCACCCGCAGCGGCCGGATCTACCACTTCGACGGCAGCAGTTGGACGCGGCTTACCGAGCCGGACCTTTACCCCAGCCGCTGGGGCCTGTGGGGCACCGGCCCGGATGACGTGTGGATCGCCGGGAACGAGGGCAAGCTCTTTCATCTCACGGCCCAGGCCCCACACACCGAGCCAGACACGATCACGCGCCGCCGCGGACGGCCGGTGAAAGTCCCGGCCGTCCAGCTTCTGGCCAACGACACCGACCCGGACAACGATCCGTTGAACGTTGTCAGCGTCAGCGCCAACTCCACGCAAGGCGGCACCGTGAGCCTGTCGGACGGCTGGGTATTATACACGCCACCAGCCGGTCCAGATGTCAGCGACACGTTCAACTACACGGTGGCTGACCCGCCGGGACTTCAAGCGGTAGGTCAGGTGACGGTTACCGTCCAAGCCGGGGAGGAGAATCCGTCAGCCAATATGCTACCGCCTGTGGTCCAGCCGGACGATACGATTCTGATCCGGTTCGCGGGCATTCCCGGCCGTGCCTATCGCGTGCAGATGGCTACGCAACTCAGCCCGCCAGACTGGCAAACCCTGGCCACAGTAATCGTCGGCGGCGACGGCTTTGGCGAGTATCACGACGCTGCGCCTCCGGGCGCCACGCGGTTCTATCGGACGGTCAACCCCTAACTGTCGATCGACTTGTATCCTATCATGAAACGATCCCTTCCCATCCTGCTCGCGCTGGTGGCGCCGGCCGTGGCCGGCCACGGCCAAGCGTATTTGTTCACCGGCCTCAGCGCCCCAATCCCAGATGACGATCCCTCCGGCCTCGTGGACCAACGGAGCGTGAGTGGCGCCACTGCCGGCTTTGGCAACCTCGAGGTCACGCTGACTCTCAACGGCGTCGGCGCCGCGGGCTTCAACGGCGATCTTTACGCCTCTTTGTCGCACAATGGCACACTAGCCGTGCTGTTGAACCGCCCCGGCAAAGACGCCGCCCTGCCGCTTGGCTACGGCGACAACGGGTTTTCGCTCACATTTGATGACAGCAGTGGCTTCGGCGACGTGCACACCTACCGCCTGACGTTGCCCGGCCCGTTCCCGGCAACGGGCGGCGTTAGCGGAATTGTGTCCTCGGATGGCCGAAAGGTGGACCCGGATGTTGTCGAGACCGGATCGCCGCGGACGACTTCGCTGACTGATTTCCTTGGCAGCGATCCTAACGGGACTTGGACCTTGTTCCTGGCCGACATGGCTTCTGGCGGCGGGTTGGAGCTGCAGTCTTGGTCGCTCGAGTTTCAGCCGATCCCGGAACCGGCCATGATCGGCGGGATCATGGCGGCGGGTTTGCTGGCCTGGGCATTGATCCGGCGGCGGTCGCTTTGAGAGAATTGAGTCTGGAATCCTCGGAAATCGGCTCGCAGGTTTCGATCCATGCCCGGTTGCAGGTCCGCTGCATCCCCACCATTCTTCATGGTCGGTCATGAGCTTGGCGAGTGCCCGGGCCCAAAGAGGTAGTTGTAACAATCGGGCGGTTGCGGGGCGGGGGGCGGGTGGATAGGTTCGTTGCGCTTTCGTAACGTCCTGTTCACCCAAATGAAACCGGAACGACTCGCCCGGCGCTGGGAGCGGCGCCAAGTCCGTCTGTTCGCGGATCTCCGCGCCCTGATCCGCGCTGCCCGCGGCCAGGGCGAAGCGGAGGCCGTGCATCAACTGCGCGTCACGCTGCGCCGCCTGCGCCTGTCGATCTGTGTGGCGAAGCCCGTCCTCGACAAGGAAGGCGGCAGTCGCTTTCGCGCCTGGGCGGCCCGCATTTCCCGCGCGACCAGCCGGGTCCGCGACCTGGACATCGCCGCCGATTGGCTGCGCGGCGGCAACGCCAGCGCGGCCTTGGTGGCGGATTGCGCAGCCCGCCGCGCGCGGGTGTGGCGTCGGTGTCGGCGAAGTCTCACCCCACCGCCCGCCGGCCTGCTGCCCAAACTCGCCCGGCTCCCTGGCGGGCGGCGGACCGAAGAGGCGGTCGGCAAGCGGTTGCGCAAATTGGAGTCGCGCTACGCGGAGCAGTTGCGCGGCCAGTTGCCGCAGTTCTTCGAACTCAGCGAGGAGGACCGGCACGAGTTCCGGCGGACGGTGCGTTGGTGGCGATATTTGCGGGAATTGACGCTGCCCCGCCGGCGGCTGAAAAAGGATTCAAGCTGGCCGAGTCTGCTGGCCGCCCAGGAAGCGCTCGGGGAAATGCAGAATCTGGTGTTGGTCCAGGCTGACTTGGAGGAATTGCCGCCCTCGACCGAATTGACGGAGTTGAAGTCCATGCTGGTCCGCCAACAGAAAGTCCAGGCGGAGGCCGCGCGGAAAAGTCTGGCAGGGCTCAAGCAGGCGTTGAAGTGTGCGTGACGAAGTGACGGCGCCGGCGCGCGGCGAAGCCCAAAGTGGACCGCTACCAGCCCGGGCTGGCCGGCGACTTGCCGACGCGGGTTGAACATTCGCGCTCCTGCGGCTGGGACAGCCGCGCGCCGACGCGGGTTGGACACCCGCGGGGGGCGCCTGCTACGAAGCACCCCCTCACCCCAACCCTCTCCCCCACAGGGGAGAGGGTGCCCGAAGGGAGGGTAAAGGCGCGGTCGTATCCTTTTGATCGCAACCCAGGCTCAGTCGTCGTCTTCGTCTGCCTTCTGGGCCAGAACGAAGGCCGCGCGCACTGGCGCGGGCATGGGAGCATTTGCGCCTTTCACGGAGCGCCAGATCACTTCGTTGAGGCGCAAGTCATCCGCCGCGTCTTCCCGGCTGAAGTCCATTTGGTCCGAGAGTTCGCGGCCCCAAGCCAGGTGGGGGTTGCGTTCATTCACATCCACGCTCAAGGGCTGGGCGCGGTATGGGCGTTTGTCCGGCTTCGCTTGGAAGGAGGCGTACATGGGTCGGGCGGCGGCGTCGAACTGCGTCATCGGTCGCAGACCCAGAATGAGTTCCATCGTGCGCAACAGGCTGCACGTCGAGTACAGCGTGGAATCGACGGTGTGGCGGCGCACGTATGGGCTGATCACGTAGGCGATCGTCCGGTGGGCATCGACGTGGTCCGAGCCGTTCTGAGCGTCGTCTTCGACAACGAAGATTGCAGTCTGCGGCCAGAACTTGGAGCGCGACACGGCCTCGACCACGCGGCCGAGGGCGAGGTCGTTGTCCGCGACCATGGCGCGCGGCGTGAGCTTGCCGGTGGTGGTGCCGTAGGTGTGGTCGTTCGGCAGACGCAGGATTTGCAGGCGCGGCAGGCCACCCTCGCGCTCGTAACGGTGCAGCTCGGCGATGAAGCGATCCGCGCGTTTCGCGTCCGGGTAATCCAGGTCCCAGCCGTGAAAGCCTGGATCGAAGTGGCCCTGCAGGGCGGCGACCCGCGTGGTGGCGGGCGCGTCGATCGTCCGGCCGTTGTCCACGAATTCGCCGTAGCTGCGATAACTCACGCCCGCCGCGCGGGCACAGTCCCAAAGATACCCGCTCACCGGCATGGCGACGGGGAACTTGCCTTCGCTCGGGTACGGCACCTTGCCAAACCGGTTGTGGCCGTAGTTGAGCGGCCAGGATTTTTCGACGAAATCGGTGGCGTACGCGGCCATGCTCCATTCGTGGCCGTCGGCGCTGACCTCGCTTTCGACGTAGAAGTTGTCGAGCAAGACGAACTCGCAAGCCAGCGCATGGTGGTTCGGCGTGACGCTCTCCGGGAACAGGCAAAGGCTGGGATCGCCGTTGCCTTCGGGCATGTCCCCCAGCATTTGGTCGTAAGTGCGGTTTTCTTTGAGGATGTAAAGGCAGTACTTGATCGGGCTGGGATCGCCCACCTGGGCAGGAATCGGGTGGCGGGCGCCGGGCTTGGTCAGGGGGGTCGCGGCTGGTGGCGGCGAGCAGGCGTAAGCTTGGGCGCTCCAGGCTTTCAGGCGGGTCTCGAATTGGTCCGCGCTGGGGAGGTCGATGAGGCTCAAGCGGCCCCGCAGGAGACCGCCGATGTATTCGCGCACCGACGCGGGAGGTTCCTCAGCGCCGGGCCGCGGCCCGTGGCGGTTTGATTTCGGCATGAGCCCCTTGCCGTTGGCCACCAACAACCGCTTGCCGTCCGGCGTGACGCGGACTGAAGTGGGATACCAGCCCACCGGAATAAAGCCGAGCGCCCGGCTCCGGCCCGGCGTGGACACGTCGAAGACGGCGACATTGTTGTTGCACGCGTTGGCCACGAACAGCCGAGTGCCGTCGGGCGTGAGCGCGAGGCTGTTGGGCGTGGAGCCGGGCGGCGACTGCGGGTGCAAGGCGGTGCTCAAGGTTTCGAGCACGCGGCCGTCGTCGGCGTCGAGCACGCTCACGGTGTTGCGATTGGCATTGGCCACGAAGAGCCGCCGGCCATCGGGGCTGAGGACCATCTCGTTCGGGTGCTCCTCGGTGCGCCACAGCGCGGTGACGGCGGAGGTGCGTAGATCCAGCACCGCCACTTGTGCCTTGGCCCAAAGGCTCACGTACAAACGCTGCCGGGCGGCGTCGAGGACGCAGGCATACGGGAACGGCGCGTCCGGCGACGCAGGATCCAGCGTGGCTTCCTGGCGCTTCGTGGCCGCGGCAAGGTCGGGCTGGATGGGCGGGGCGATCAGGTGTTCTGCGCCGGCTGGTGTTTCACCGAGCAATAAATCGCGGCTGGACGGGGTCGGTCCGAGCGTGACCTCGGAGCAGCATTGGCCCCAGACATTCGCGACCCAAAGCCGGGAGCCGTCGGCCGCCACCGCCAGGCCGCCGGGCACGCCACGTTCGGCAGTCGGGCGGAGCCGGATTTGACGGTGATCACTCAAGGTGCCGTCCTTGAAGGCGAAACTGTGAACCACCTCTTCGCCCGCGCCGCTGCAAAACAGCCGTTCACCCTTGGGATCGAAGGCCAGGCCGTAGAACGCTTCGTCGAGCGTGACGCGCGTGACGACCTTCGCCCGAGCGATGTCCACCACCACCACTTCGTGCGGGCCGTAGCCACAATGGAGCACCGCCGCAAACTCGCCGCCGGGGTGGATTGCCACCTGCACTGGGAAATCGCCCAGCGCCACCTGCCGGCCCGCCGGGCGCAGCGACCACTGGTTCGGCAGCAGGACGGAGCCGTCGGCGCGCTGGCCGGGCAGTTCGCGGGGGGCGCGGTTCGGGGTGGCAGCTTGGGTCAGGCTCGCGCAGATTGCGCCGAGCATGACGGATCGGAATTGGCGGAGGAAGCGCGACATGGCGTTGACCGGCTGTCTATGCCGGGGACCGCGCGAAACGTAAAGCGACAATTCCGTGACGGCGCGCGGTCAGGCGAGGAGAGAAGCTATTCAACCGCACGCTTCCGCCTCAGCGACGACCAACCAACCACGACCTCACGCCGCGGGCGCGTCGCCGGTCTGGGCCTCGGGACGATCCGGCGCGTTGCTGACGACCACGTCTGGCTCCGTCTCGCTGATGTCCTGATCGTCCTCGTCCGGCTCGTCCGGTTCGTGGAGCGCTTCTTCGACTTGGGGCAGCGTTCCATCCGCTTGCAGGCGCGGGTTCTTGGCCCGCTTGTTGCGCGGGAGGGGATTGACCATCACGCTCATGCCGCGGCCGACTACCTTGAGCTGCTCGATGGCCTGGCCGAACGGCGCCAGTTCCTTGACGAAGCGGCCCACGACTTCCACGCCGATTTCCTTGTGGCGCATCTCGCGTCCGCGGAACCGGAGCGTGAGCTTCACCTTCATGTCGTCGCAGAGAAAGTCCACGGCGCGAGCCTTCTTGACGCCGAAATCGTGCGGGTCGATCAGCGGGCGGAGCTGGATCTCTTTGACCCGGTTGGATTGCTGGTGCTTCTTCGATTCCTTCTCTTTCTTGGCGAGTTCGTACTGGTACTTGCCGAAGTCCACGATGCGACACACCGGGGGATTCGCGTTCGCGGCGACTTCCACCAAGTCCATGCCATGAGTACGGGCCAAGGCGATGGCTTCGCTCAATGGAATGATTCCCGCCTGGCGCCCATCGGCGGTGACCACGCGGACTTCGCGGGCGCGAATCTTACCATTGATGCGGACCGAAGGACCGACGGGGGCACGGGAAGAGTACGGGCGACTCAAAGCGCCCTCCCCGATGGCAGGTTATTCATGCTCTGACGTAACACTCGCAGACTGTCCAAAAGGCTCCGATGGGCGACTTATGCGATTCATGGCGCATCAATGCAAGCGAAAAAGTCCGCCCCAAAGCCCGGCTGCGCAAGCCCCACGCTACGGACGATCCCATGATGAGCCGATTACACGCGGGCTAGAACGTGGCACTGCCCGGCCTGCCTTCCACTCCAAGAGAGCAGGCGGGCCGGGAGACAAACCAGCCTGGCCGGCCCACGCCGGCCAGGCTGCGTTTCGGGCGAGTAGCGGAGGGCGGTTCAGTAGATGGCGATCTTGGCCTGCTCGGTGAACCCAGCCCGGTCGAGCTTGCCCGCGGCGAAGTCGTCCGCGTCGCTCTTCTTGACCCGGATCACGAGCGTGTTGCCGGGCGTCCCGGCATTGCCGGACTCGGCCGTGCTCACGGTGGCACCGCCGCCCTGGCCTTTCTGCACGATGTTGACTGTCCGGACCTCTTTGGCCGATCCCTCGCCGCTGGACACCGCCACCACGATTTGCTCGTCGGGCTTGAGGTGTCGAAGGTGGCTCGCGTTTTTCAAAGCGTCGATCAATTCACGCTTCAGGCGTTCCACGCGCTCGGGATCGTAAGGACGTTCACGTTTCGGAGGCGTGGGGAGCACCAAACCGTACCGGCGCATCATCTCCTCGTTCATACCGGTGCTGCGATTCCTGGCTGCGCCGCCGTAAAGTTCCTTCTTCGTTTGCTCCCAAGTCGTGTTCGCCGCCTTTTCGGCCTGCTTCTCCGGTTGGCTGACGGGTGCCGTCAACGGAAATGGGACCATCGCAGTGAACACCGCCCCGTAGCCTTCTAGGTAAAGCGCCCGAGGTTGGCGGCTGGTGGTAAACGAGGAGATTTTGATGCCGAGTGCAAACGGATCCTCCCGGTCATCGCCAGTCCGGCCAATCGCCTTGAAAAGGATGCGCGACATGATGTTGAGATCCTCCTGGGTTTCGCCGAGTCGCGCACCCTCCGGCTTGTCCGCGAAGATCACCAACGGGCTGGCCGTTGCTTTGGACCCTAAACCCGTCATGGCGCCGACCATCCCGCCCATTTCGCCGCCCATTCCAGCGCCGAATCCGCCTATTCCACCGCCCGCGCCGAAGACATCTTCCGGCGGCTCGGGCGGTTCGGGAATTTCCGCAACGCCGAAGCCACCCCCTCCCACGCCGGCGACACCCGTCGATTGGGCGAGTTGCACCGCCTGCTGTGCCTGGGCCAGTTGCTTCTGAACCTCCACGTTCACCTTGTCCAACTGGGTCCGCACGATGTCATTGGCAGCGGCGACAGCATCGGCGGCAATCTGGCTGGCGTCCGGCACCGGGGGTGGCTCATTCGGCGCCGCCGGCGGTGGCGGCGGGTTTTGAGCGATGATAACGACCTGACCGGCCAAGGCGGCGGCCAGCGCACTGAGGATGAGTTGTTTCGTCTTCATTTCGGTTTCTCCTGCGTTTGGATTTAACGGGGCAACCCGCCGTCGCCCGCGGTGGCGGGCGGAGTGTTGCCGGCAAGTTGCGTAAGCTGTTCCTGGGTGGTGCCAATGGCGGCTTGCGCCACCACGGCGACGGTTTCGAGGTCGCGGCGCAAGGTGGCGTAATCGGTGCGGCGTTGCAGGTCGGCGCGCTGATACGCCGCCCGTATCGCTTCCTGGTCATCGGCCCGCGTCGCGGCCCAAGCCTGGGCAAGCTCGACCAGCTTGGCATCCGTGCGCTGGTCCGAACTGTTGATGGCGGCGGCGAGTTCGGCCTGCAACTCCTGCCGCAATTCCTGCTTCAGTGCCGGCGCCATCGCGGCGCGAAGCTGCGGCGGGGCCGGGAGCGAAAGCCGTCCGCCCACCCAGCCGAGGCCAAGGACGGCGACGGCCGCCACGGCCCAACGGGCCGCGCGCGGGAAGATTTCGACCCGGCGTGCCGACGCCTGCAGTTTCCAGGCGTCCAGCGCTCCCTGCGTTTCCCGCCAAGTGCTCAACTGGCGCTGGCAGGCGGGGCAGGCGCGGACGTGGTCATCCACTTCCGCGCGCGCATTCGGCGGCAGTTCGCCGTAAAGGTAGTCGGCCCAGGTTTCGGGCGCGGGATGGGTTTGAGGATGGGTCGGATTCATAGCGTGAGATTCTCGGTGGGCCGCGCGCGGCGGTTCGGCGGCGGCGGGATTTTCAGGTCCAGCGTCCGGCGCAGCAGCCGGGCCATTTCGCTGAGCGCCTCGGTCATGCGGGTTTTCACCGTGCCTTCGGGCAAGCCGAGGACTTCGGCGATTTCGCGGAACTTGAGGTTTTCGTAATGCCGGAGCACCAGGACGCTGCGGTAATGTTCGGGCAGAACGCTCAAGGCGGTCCGCACCGCGTCGTTGGTCTCGCGGCGGGTGGTTTCCTCGGCCGGCGACGGCGTGTCGGCACTGAACTCGTCAAAACCGGCGGGCTCGCCGTCGGTTGGCTGATCCAGCAGGGTCTCGCGCCAGTTCCGCGGGCGGCGCAGCTCGCTGTAAGTGTGGTTCAGCGCCACGCGCCACAGGTAGGTGGAAAATTTGGCGCCGTGCTTGAACGATCCCCGGTGCGCGAAAATGCGGGCGAAGATTTCCTGCGCCAGATCCTGCGCGCGGTGCTCGTCGCCGGTCAGCCGGGCACACAGCCGTTGGATCGGCGCTTCCCAGCGGCGGACCAGATCCGCGAAGGCGGCGTGGTCGTCGCTGGCCTGCACCCGCCACATGAGCTGCTCGTCCGAGGGCGCGAAGAGCGACTTGAGGTGTAAGGCGGAGGCGCTCATGCGGATTCCGGGCGGCGCCGGGCGTGCGCTCGCGGCGTTTTCGAGCCGGGCGACCGGGCGGGCGGACGTGTTTGTGCGGAGCGCGTTTTCACCGATTCACCGGGTAGTACGCGGCCAAGGAACGTTTCGTTTGCACTTTTCTGCAACTTTCGTCTTTCGGACCGGGTTCTGCGGGGGACAATGAACTCGGATTAGACGGGCGGCCGAACGAACCAGCGGGAGGATGAACGATCCCCTCCAATTCGAGGCGTTTATGCGGAATTACCAGAACATGGTGTTCACGACCGCATGGCGTCTGCTGGGCAGCGAGGCCGAGGCCGAGGACATTACGCAGGAGGTGTTTTTGAAGGCTTACGAGCGGTTCGAGGAAATCGGCGGCAGCCCGACGGTGGGCGGCTGGCTCAAAACGGTGGCCCGCAACCTGGCGCTGAATCACCTCACCCGTTACCGCAACCGCTGGCGGCTGTTCTCCGAGTACGAAAAGGAGGACGAGGGCGAGGCGGAGACTTTCGCCGATCGCCTGCCCGCGCCGGACACCCACCAGCAGGCCGTGGACGCCGCCGACCAGCGGGAAATCCTGGAGGCCGCGCTCCAGGCGTTGCCCGCGGCCCAACGGGTGCCGCTGGTGCTCTTCCACTTCGAGAACCTGAATTACGAGGAAATCGCCGCCCGGCTTAACGTTTCGCTCGGCAAGGTAAAAACCGACATCCACCGCGGCCGCGAGGCGTTGCGGCGCAAGCTTTCGCGGAACCCCGAGGTCGCCGTCGCTTGAGCGTTGCCACCTTGCCCTCAACTTCTACCATGAACTCCAACCTTCACCTGCCGGGCCTGGCAACACACTGTCTGGTTGCGGAACCGTCGCAGATTCCCGCAACTTCCCACCCCGGCGCGGTGTCCTCGCAACCGTGAGCAAGCCATGAATCCGTGTCCGACCAACCCGAATGAAGACTGGGAAGCCGTGCTGGACCGGCAACTCAAAGCGCTGCCCGACCGGCCGGCGCCGGCCACGTTGCTGCCGCGGGTGCTCGCCGTCATCGAGGCGCGGGCCCGCCTGCCGTGGTATCGCCAGGCCTGGTTGTTCTGGCCGCGGTGGGCCCAGGCGCTCTCGTTGGCGACCGTGTCTTTCGTGATCGGGGCACTCACTTTCGCCTTGCTGCACGTCGGCGATGTCACGTCCGCCGACCTGGTGGGCGAACGGTTCAACGTGTGGCTGGCGCCCATCAGGGCGCTTTGGGACGCCGGCGAGGCGGTGCTCACGGCGCTGGAGATGTTGGTTCACAAGGTGGGCCTTTGGGTCTGGGTGGGGGGGGGCGCCTTGTGTGCCGCCATGTACGCGGCCTGCATTGGACTGGGCACGGTTCTGTGTCGGATCGCTTGCCGAAAATAGCGGAGGAACAGCATATGAAACGGAAGGATTTGAAGGGGCACGGTTGGACTTGGCTGACCGCCGCGGCGCTCGCGCTGGCCGCCGGTTTGCCACCCCGGGCAACGGCGCAGACGGCAGAAACGCGACCCGCGGCGCCGGCCTTGTCGGCCTTCAGCGAAGATCGTCAGCGCTTCGTCGGTGAACTGGTCAACATTTTCAGCTCTTCCGAATTGAGGGCGGACCAGCGCGCCGAGGTCGCGGTGACCGTCTTTGGCGACGCGCAGATCGACGGATCGGTGGACGACCAGTGTGTCACCGTGTTTGGCAACGCGCGCGTCAATGGCGAGATTGGCGACCAGTGCGTCACCGTTTTCGGCGATCTGGACTTGAACAGCGAGGTGCACGGCCAGGTGGTGGTGGTGGGCGGTCAGGCCCGCCTGGGGCCGAAGGCGGTGGTGCACGGCGAATGCATTGTGGTCGGGGGCAAGTTGACCAAGGATCCGGAAGCTCAACTGCTGGGCCAGAAAATCGAAGTCGGCGGGTTCCTGCCGTCCTTTGCCGCCTGGTTTACGAAGGGCCTTTTCCTCGGCCGTCCGTTGCCGCCGGGCGTGGATTGGGTCTGGATCATCGTAGGGCTGCATTTTCTGGCGTATCTGCTCCTGGCGGCGCTGATTCCGCGGCCGGTCGAGGCCTGCGAGCGCGTGCTCGAAAGCCAGGCGCTGCCGGCGTTCGGTGTGGGTTTGCTCGGGCTGGTTTTGAGCGCGCCGCTGTCGTTCGTTTTGATGGCCTCGGGCGTGGGCCTGGTCGTCCTGCCATTCTTGTGGTTGGCGTGCCTGGTGGCCTTGTTCACCGGCAAGGCGTCGATGTTCCAATGGATTGGGCGCAGCGTTTGCCGCCGGCTCAACACCGCCGGGACCTGCCCGCCGCTGCTCGGGTTCCTCGTCGGTTTCGCGCTCATCACGGTGCTGTACATGGTGCCGCTGCTGGGGCTGGTCATTTGGGGATTGAGCATTCCGCTCGGTTTTGGCGCGGCTTTGATGGCATTGATCGAAACGATCAAGGCCAGCCGCGCCGCGAAGCCGCCGCCGGCCGGACCGATTCCGGTGCCGATGGCGGTGACGCCACCGGTTTCGCCCGCCCCCGCGCCAGTCCCAACACCGCCCCCGGCGGCGGAGGTTACGCCGGCACCTGGAGGCGGAATCTTGGCGATGCCGGTGGAAGCTGCACCGCCCGCCATTGCCAGTTTGGCAGCCGCCGCCACGCCGGCAACCGACGCCGGCGGACCGACGCCGGCTTCCGTTTCGCCGCCGCCACCGGCCAGCGCGCGCGCGGCCGCCGAGTGCGTGGCCTTGCAGCGGGCCGGGTTCTGGATTCGCTTCGCGGCGATGGCGCTCGACCTGATCCTGCTCGGCTGGGTGTTCACGGCGGTGCCCAATCCGTTGTTTGTATTCCTGTTGATCGCCTACCACGTCGCTTTGTGGACCTGGCGGGGCACGACCATCGGCGGCATCGTTTGCGGCCTGAAGGTGGTGCGCGTGGACGGCCGCGACGTGGATTTCACCGTGGCCTTGGTGCGGTCGTTGGGCGCGGTGTTTTCGGTGCTGGCGCTGGGCCTCGGCTTTTTCTGGGTGGGCTGGACGGCGGAGCGTCAAAGCTGGCACGACAAGATCGCCGGCACGGTGATCGTGAAGGTGCCGAAAGGAATGTCGCTGATCTGAAAATTCCCGGCAGCGGAACAACCGGCTCGGCTCGCAAACGGCGGCTCCCAGGCCGCCGTTTTTGTCGGCCGGGGAGCGGATGAGTGAACCGCGCTGGCGACCTTTCGCAGGCGAGTGAAACGACGGTGACCGAACGCCAGGAGCATTCCGAACCTTGGACAGTATCCGCCGTTGACGGCGCTGGGCCTTCGAAACGCGGCCAATCGCGCCTCGTGCCTGATTTTCCCGGCGCCAGCCGCGCGGTTGACAGGGGGCCGCTCTCCGTTTACCTAACGCCGGGCGCGGGTGCCTTTGCATGTTCAAAACAAACCCAACACTCGGCTTTTTTTGTTTTCTGGCTGCCGCCTCGGGCTGGGCGGGTGAGCGCTGGACCGGTCCCTGGAACGTCCCGGTTTTGCAGGAGCCGCCGGCTTTCGAAGCGGCCGGCGTTCAGAATGGCGCGCTGAACTTGTATTTCGCGAACGAGCCTTTCCGGGGCCAGCCCACCCGCGTCTTCGCCCGCTACGCCATTCCGGCCAACGCTTCCGCCGCGGCGCCGGTGCCCGCGCTGGTGTTGTTGCACGACGCCGGCGAAGCGGCTTCGAGCGAGTGGGCGGTGTACTGGGCCCAGCGCGGGTACGCCGCGTTGGCGATCGATCTTTTTGGCAACGGCCCGGCCGGCCACCTCGAGGACGGCGGCCCGGCCAGCAATTTCAGTCCCCAGCCCGATCCGGAAACCGACTGGATTCTAAGCATCACCAACGCGCCCTTGACCGACATGTGGACGTACCACGCCGTGGCTGCCGCGGTGCGCGGCGTGTCCTTGCTGGCGTCGTTTCCCGAAGTGGACCCCGCGCGAATCGGCGTCCACGGGATCGGCGTAGGCGGGTACCTGGCGTGCATCGTATCCGGGCTGGACGACCGGTTGGCGGCGGTGGCGCCCGTGTATGGCTGCGGCTTGGTCCAGGAAAACAGCGCGTGGAAAACCGATTTCACGGCCTTGCCTTGCACGGATAGCCGGCTTTGGGTGGAGAATTTCGACCCGGCCCGTTACCTGCCGCAGGCGACCTGCCCGATCAGTTTCGTCACGGGCACGAACGATCCGGACTTCCCGCTCGATGCGTTTCAGCATTCCTGGGACGTGATCCGGGCGCCGAAGCATCTCGCGGTCCTGCCGGGTTTAGTCCACGGCCCGATCTGGCAGATCACCGGCGCCGAAAACGCCGCCAACATCTTCCTCGACCAAGTCCTGACCGCGGCGCCCGCCCTGCCCACCGTCGAAGTCCTCAGCCGCACGGATCGCCAGGTGCACGCGCGTTACGACAGTTCCAGCGCGCTCCGGTATGCCTATCTGGCCTACACCTTCGACACCGGTCCGTGGCAGAATCGGGTGTGGGACGACGTGCCGGTCACGGTCAACGCCGATCGGACGATCGAGGCGGAAATCCCGGAAGGCCCGACCGTGACGTGGTTCCTTTACCTCGCAGACGAACGGTACGCCTGGGCGAGCAGCCCCGTGGAGACCTATTTCCTGCCCGACAGCCCGCCGTACGTGGTGCTGCGCGGTCTGGCGCGACCGGTCGGCGGGCCGTGGCAAATCTCCGGCCAAAAACCGGCCGACTCGGCGATCATGATCGAAGCGACCAGCAACTTCTGCGACTGGAGTCCCGTGGCGGAAGACCGCACCGCCGGGAACGCCTTCACCGTGGATTTGCCCGACTCGTTGTTCGGCGGCGCGGCCATCAGCTTCCGCGCGCGCCGGCTCGATTTTTGAACCGCCCGCCCGGCCGCAGCTCGATGCAAAAGCCGTGCGGAAATTGGTTTGCCGCCCCCTGCGCGGTGTCTCTACGCTGCCAGCCAACGGATTGGCTCCGCGGGCGTTGGCCGAATAGGCCCCGCCCGCCGGCCGTCCAGTACACAACGCGAGCGGTAGCGAGTTGAACTTTGGCGGCTAACGGCGGGGTTGAATCGGCGCGGGCTTCCAAATTCCGCCCCGACTGCCAGTGCTCGCGATCGAAAAAAACGGCGAGAGTTCATGCTCGAGTGGAACATTCAGTCGCGCGCCCACGCCTGCCAGGGGTGCGGTCGCGACTTCAAAAATCGCGAAACGTTGCACACCGTGCTGTTCGACGAACGGCAGGCGTACCACCGCCAGGACGTGTGCGAAGCCTGCTGGCAGGCCCAGTTCGGCGAAGGCGCCAACCACCGACGGGGCTTCGTGTCGCATTGGCAGAGCTTGTACGAACCACCGCCCGCCGCGGCGCCCGAACCGATCCAGAAGGAAACTGCCGAGACGCTGTTGCGGAAACTGTTGGAAAATCACGAGCCTCAGCACGCCGGCGCCGTGTTTGTCCTGGCGGTCATGCTGGAACGCAAGCGGCTCTTGAAAGCCAAGGCCCAGGCCGTCGAGACTGGCCGGCGGTTGCTCATTTACGAGCACGTCCGCAGCGGCGACGTGTTCACCATCCCCGACCCGGATCTGCAACTGGACCAGTTGGAGTCGGTCCAACGCGACGTGGCCCACTTGTTGGAACACGGCCTGCAGCCCGTCGCTTCGCCAACGGCTCCGGGGGAATCGCCGGCCGCGACCGTTCCGGCCGAGCCGGCGCCGCAGGCCGCGCCAGAGCCGGCCGCCGGAGGTCTCGCGCCGTCCCCTCCAGCCGTTGCGGGCGAATCTCCAAGCTGAGTGGGTGTGAGCGATCTCGAACAATTGCAGACCGCGCTGGGCTGGCGCTTCGCGGACGCACAACTGCTCCAACTGGCGCTCACCCACCCGTCAGTCGCGCACGAGCACGCCGCGAAACTCCAGCATAACCAGCGGCTCGAATTCCTCGGCGATTCGGTGCTGGAACTGGTGCTCACCAGCGAGCTGTATCGGCGCTTCCCCGCGCTGGGCGAAGGCACGCTCACCAAGGCCCGCGCGCGGCTGGTGAACCGCCGGTTTCTGGCGGATCGCGCCCGGCGGCTGGAGTTGGGCCGCTACCTGGTCTTGAGCCGCGGCGAGGAATTGCACGGCGGACGCGAGCGCGCCTCCACGCTGGCCGACGCTTTCGAAGCGCTGCTGGGCGCAATCTTTCTCGACCAAGGATTCGAGTCGGCACGCGCTTTCGTCATTGCCCAGTTTGCGACCGAACTTGGCGAGGTTCCGGGCATGGCCGACTTGGAGAATCCCAAAGGCGAACTCCAGGAACGCCTCCAGGCCAAATCCGCGCAACCGCCCCAATATCGCGTCGAAAACGCCACCGGTCCCGACCACGACCGGATGTTCGAATGCGGCGTTTATCACGAGGGGGTCGAACTCGGACGCGGTCGCGGCAAGAGCAAAAAGACCGCCGAGGCCGAGGCGGCGTTGGACGCGCTGCGGCGACTCGACCCGTCAGCCGCAGCCACCTCGAAGTCCTGACGAATCGGGCAGGCGGGCGGTCTTGGGCACACGCTAACGGACCGCCGCCGCTGCGGATCGTTATGTCCGATACCGAATGCGTTCGAGTTGCCACGAACCTCCCCCTCACCCCACCCCAATGGGGGCGAGGGTGTCCGCAAGACGAGTGAGGGGGACTCATGTGCGATCCGATGCAATTCAGTACGAGCCGCGCTTGGCGGGAGACTACCGCGGGTCGCCCGCCATTACCCAGGCTTCGTTGAAGTGCGCGTGTTTGATCGACTTCGCGGCCGGGTCGCCATCCACGTCTTTCGGCAGGCTCCGCCGGTTCAGGTGGTAACTGTAGCTGGCGTGGAGTGTGCCGTCCCTGGCCTGGATGATCGAAGGGTAGTGATACGAACCGGCTTCCGGACCGGGCGGATCCTTTTCGAGGTGCCGCTGCCATTTCCACGTCCGGCCCTCGTCGTCGGAGATTTGCACCAACAGGCTGTTGCGACCGCGCTCGGTGTCGTTGCTGATGAGCACCCAGTGGCCGTTGCGAAGCTGGTTGATTTCGGCGCCTGAACCGGGGTTTGGCAGATCGGTGTCGGTCACCGCGCTCCAAGTTTCGCCGCGGTCGTGCGACTCCGCCTGCTGGAGGCGTTGCGGCGGCGGGCCGTTGTCGCGCATCAGCGTGTAAAGCGAGCCGTCGCGTCGCTTCACGATGCTGGGCTGGATGTTGCCCGCGCCGATCAGCGGCGCGCTGGTGTGCCAGTGCTGGCCCCAATCGTCCGAGATCGCCATCAACGAAAAGCTGAAGCCGTCGTGGTAAAGCGGCACAATCAGCCGCTGGCCGTCCAGCACGAACGGGTGTGCGCGCGTCATCCAACCGAGGCGGCGGTAGAGCTTGTCGGTGGCGTGGCGGCGCATCGCGTTGAGGAAGTCGTCGGCCTCGCGCTGCGTGCGTTCCGGCAGCTTCAGGGCGGCGACTTTGGCCTCGAGTTCCGGCAGGCGCTTGTGGATTTCGGCTTCGAATTCCGGGCCGGGCTTGACGTGCAAAACCTCGCTCGTTTCCCAGCGCGGCGGGCCATCGCCATCGTAGTCGCGGCTGAGGCGGTACTTGAGCAACGCGCTTTCCCAGGTGTTGGCCAGGATGGTCGTGTGCAAGAGCCAGAGGCGGTTTTGCGGATCGATGAACAGGCACGGATTGCCGTCGGGAAACGCCGGCGCGTCCGCCATCACGAACATCTTGGACCATGCCTTCTGACCGCGGCGCTGACGGGCGCCCATGATTTGCACGTCGTCGGCCGTCCGCTCGCCGGTGCCCCGAAACCAGCACACCAGCAGGTCGCCCCGCGGGGTTTCGACGATGCACGAGGCGTGGTTGTGGAGAACCTCGAGCGGGAAGATCAATTCGGACTCCAGAAACGGCTTCTCCGGCTCAGCCGCGACGGCAATGCCGGCGGCCGTCCACAATGCGGCCGCGAGTTTCACAGTTCGGTTGGACATGGCGGCAATTAAGGTTCCTGCGGCGTGAAAGTAAAGGCGAGAACCCCCGGCCCGCGGCCAAGTTCAAGGCTCGTGCCGGGCGGCGCTGGCGCTTCGATCGCTGAAAAATGGCGTCTCGGATCAGACGTGCGAGACCCTGTCAAGCCTCTGAGGACTCTGAAAGCTTTCGGAACGCCGCCGGATTTTCATTCAGTTCTTGTCAAGCTTGACCCCGCAGCTTACGAACTTCTCATCATGAAAGTTGAATTCTACGGACACGTCCGCCAGTACAAGAACATTCAGGCGGAGATCGATGGCAACGTGCAGAAGGTCCTCCTGAGCGGGAACTACGTTCAGGGCCCGATGCTCAAGCAATTCGAGGGCGAGTTCGCCGCCTATTCCGGCACCAAGTACGCCGTCGGCGTCGCCAACGGCACCGACGCCATCTGGCTGGCCTTGATGGCGCTGGGCATCGGCCCCGGCGACGAAGTCATCACTCACCCGAACACGTTTTTTGCCACCGCCGAGGCGATCTGGATCGCCGGGGCCACGGCCGTGTTTGTAGATTGCTGCCCGAAGACCAAGTGCATTTGCCCCGAGAAAATCGAGGCCGCCATCACCCCCAAGACCAAGGCCATCGTCCCGGTGCACCTTTACGGCCAGTGCGCGGACATGGTCGCGATCCGCAAGATCGCGGACAAACACGGCCTGAAGCTCATCGAAGACAACGCCCAGGGCATCGGCGCCCACGGCCCGAACTTCAAGATCGGCCAACTCAGCGACGCGGCCACGACCAGCTTCATCATTCAAAAGAACCTCGGCACGTTCGGCGACGGCGGCGCGCTCGTCACCAACAACGCGGACATCGACGCCCGCGTGCGCAAGCTCCGCAACCACGGCTCCGACAAGCGCAACGTGCACAGCTACGGCTTCAACAGCCGCCTCGACGATCTGCACGCCGGCGTGCTGAGCGCCAAGTTGAAACACATCGACGCCTGGAACGACCAGCGACGCCAGTGGGCGGCGCGCTATTCGGCTGGACTCAAGGGCTGCAAGACCTTTGACCTGCCGATCGAGTTGCCCGGTTACCGGCACGTTTATCACCTGTACGTGGTCGAGACCAAGAAACCCGAATGGCGCGACGCGTTGCTCAAACACCTCAACGACGCGGGCGTCGATGCCAAGACGCATTACTCGATCGCGATCCACAAACAGGCCGGGTATCCTTGGGGCAAGGGCGCGCGAATTGTCGGGAGCGTGCCGAACGCCGAAGCGAATGCCGCCTGTTGCGTCAGCCTGCCGATGTTCCCGGAACTCACCGCGGAGGAGGTGGATTACGTCATCGCCAAGGTGAAGGAATGGGACGCGAAGTTCGCGTCGCAAGCGCCGGCCGGCAAAGGCCCGGCGCAAAGCGGCGCCACGTGCGCTTGCTGTCGGTAACGATCCGCGGCCGGGTCGGTTCCTGTCGGTTTCCGGCTTGCTGAAAGCAATCGAACCAAAGGCGGGGTGGCACAAGCTGTCGCCCCGCCGGCGAACATTCAACCTGTACGACCATGACCCAATACACCGTCCTCGTCGTCGGCATGGGCAAGCGTGGGATGCACCACGCCACCGCCTTCAATGCCAACCCCCAGTTCAAAGTCACCGGCATTTGCGACATCGACCCAAAACGCCTCGATGCCGCCGCCGCCAAGCTCGGCGGTCCCAAGACCGGCACCGACGCCGCAGCGCTGGCGAAAGATCTGAAGCCCGATGTCTTTTGCTTCTGCACTCTGCCGCATCTGCGGACGCCGTTCGTCAAGGCGGCGGTCGAGGCCGGAGCGAAGCTCATCGCCTTCGAAAAACCCGTGGCCCTGACCAGCGCCGAGATGTTCGCGATTCGAGACCTTATTCGCCAGGCGGGCGCCAAGGCCGTCGTCAGCCACCAGCACCGGTACGGCGTGCATTACCGGAAGGTGAAGGAAATCGTGGCCAGCGGCGCTCTCGGCCGCGTGCACACCGTTTATGGCAGCGCCCTGGGTTGGATGACACACATGCTCTCGCATCTCATCGACTACACCTGCTGGTTCAACGACTATACGCCCGGCGTTTGGGCGATGGCCCAGGCGGCGGGCCGGGTGAAATTGGCCGACATCCATCCGTCGCCGGACTACATCGCCGGCTTTGTGCAGTTCGCCAACGGCGTGCGCGGCATCTACGAATGCGGCGCCGGCGCGCCCGACCAACCGGACGGTGGACGCTGGTGGGGCCGGAACCGCATGGGCGCGCAAGGCACCGAAGGCTTCGCGGAAGTCCTGACCGCCGGCGGCTGGCGGGCGGTGACCAAGAGCGGCGGTTACCAAAGTGGCGAAGGCTTGATGGCCTACGACTCCGACATGCCGCCCTACATCCAGGAAATGGCGGACTGGCTGGACGACGACCAGAAGATTCATCCGTGCAATCTCGATCATGCCTGCCTGGGCGCGGAGATCATGTATGCCCTCCAGCGCAGCGCCGCGGAAGGCGGGCAGGTGGCCTTGCCGCTGACCGCCGGCGCGGACGAACAGGCGCTGCTCAAGGCTAGACTCGCCGACAAGCCCGTGCTGGTTTCCTGCGAGCAGAACAAGAAGGAATTCGGGCTGACGTAGGCGCCACGGAGTCAGCCGAAATCGAACCTGATTGGCCGGTGCGGCTTCCGCGCTATCTGTGACCTTTGTCGATGCAATTTCGGGCCGTTTGAGTTACGACGCCTACATGCCGCAGCAAATCCAGAACCGTCTGTGGACGCCGGTAAGCAACGCTTTGGAAGCTCTGGCACTGGCCAGGCAGGTGGTGCACGTCAAGCCGGCTTGGGAAGTTCCGGGATGATGAACGCCGCCGGGTGGCCAGAACTCTCGTCCAGCGTCGCCCACCGCATCGAGTGCGCGGCTGCCAGATTGGCAAGGTAAAAATCTGTGGTCTTGCCGCCGGTTGGTGAGGGTAAGCCATCCAATGCCCGCAGGTCGCAGGTCACAAACTGCGGCTGGCATTGCTGGAACCAGTCCTGAAGCATCTGGCGGGCTTGAGACATCGAAGCCCCAAAAACAGGCAAAGTGGAAATGCGCAGGAAGCCCAATTCCGTGAGCGGGCACACTGCGAAGCTTTGCCCCGCTTCCCACGCCAGCACGCGGTGGTGGTGTTCGTGCTTTTCCCAGAGCCACGCCAGCAACACCGAAATGTCCAGAAGGTAAGTCACGGAAACTCGTCGAGCGCCCGACGGGTCATCTCCTGCGTGATGACGTGATCAGTCACCGCCACCAAGAATCCGTTTTCACGCTCCAGCCGTACGGGCTGAGTGGAACTCTCCACGCGCCGGAGAAGAAACTGGGCGTAGCCCGCCTCCTCCAGATTGAATACATCGCCCGGACGGACCGGCTCCGGCAACGCTACGCGCCGTTGTTCATCTGCGGTCACAGTCATGTCTTGCCTATACCCCGCCTTGGGTTTTCGGTCAAACGCGGACGGGAAGCATACACTCGTTCCAGTTCAATC
>JAKCAB010000538.1 GCA_021839785.1 bacterium
TGACAGGGCGCTGACGAACGTGGTGTCCGGTTTGCCGTCGATCTCAAGGCGCGCCACGCCAGGACTGAAAACCTCACCCACCTGGACAAAAGTGCCGGCCACCAGCAAACGACCGTCGTCCTGCACCGCCAAATCATAGGCCGTGCCACCGTTGAGGCCGGCGCCGGGATCGAAGGTCGGATCCAGGGTGCCGTCGGCCAGCAAACGGGCAAGGCCGTTCCGCGGCTGGCCTTGCACCTGGTCGAAATTGCCGCCGATGACGATCCGCCCGTCCGGCAGGATGACCAGCGAACCCACGAACCACCCCGCCCGCCCGCTGATCTGCGGATTGAACGCGGTGTCCAGGGTTCCGTCTGGATTGAGCCGGGCCAGCGACGTCCGCGGCTGGTCGGCCACGGCGCTGAACTGGCCGGCGAGGACGACGTTGCCGCTCGCCGGCTCCACGGCCAGCCGGAAGGCCAGCCCGGTCACCCCCTCGCGAGCGTCGAAACCGGGATCGAGCGAACCGTCGGTCTGCAAGCGGGCAACGCTCCGCCGCGGCACGCCATTCACCAGGGCAAAGTCGCCAGCCACCAACACCTTGCCGTCTGGCTCGAGGGCGGCGGCGAACAGCACGGCGTTGCGCGTGCTGGTGATGGCCGGTCGGAAATCGGCGTCCAACTGCACGCCGCCTCCCACCGCAAGCTGGTGGAGTGTCAACGTCGCCAGACAGCGGAAAAGGAGACTGCGGAGCCATTGGGGCCTCGGCTTCATCGTCATCATCCGGACTCCCGGAATTAAGCAGGAAGCCGGCCAATCGGACTTCTCATACCGTGCCGATGGCGACCCAGCAAACACTTTCCCGGCCGGTCAGGCCCGCCCGCGGCGGGTCGGCTTTCCTTCGCGTTCTTGCTTGACGGACGCCTCTGGATGGAAACCCTTCCGCGCCATGGACCACCTTACGTCTGCCCCCGCCCGCCGGGCGTTCGCCGGGTTTTTGCTCGCCACCCTCCTTCTCACCGGTTGGTGCGGGCGTCTGCTGGGCAATGCCTTGGAGGACTACGTCGGGGCGCCCGACCCGAGCTTCAATTGGAAGCGGTGCGAACAGAAGCCCATCAAGAACTGGGGCACGTTGACGCACCTCGAACTGGTTTCGCAGACCTGGCGGCGCCAATTCTGGAGCCATCACCTGATGGTCATCCGACCCAACGAGGTCCGGAACCCGGACATCGCCTTGGTGTTCGTGACCGGCGGCAGTTACAACGCGCCCGACGAAAAGGATCTGGGGATGTTTCAAGGCTGGGCCGACCGCGCCGGGGCCATCGTGGCGGTCCTGAACAAGGTGCCCAACCAACCGCTTTACGACGGCCGCCGCGAGGACGCGCTCATCGCCTACACCTTCGACCAGTTTATGAAAACCGGCGACCCCACCTGGCCGCTGCTGTTCCCGATGGTCAAGAGCGCGGTGCGGGCGATGGACACGCTGGAACAATTCACCGCCGGGGAATGGAACCAGCGCCTCAGCCGGTTTGTGGTTTCGGGCGCCTCGAAGCGCGGCTGGACCACCTGGCTCACCGGCGCGGTGGACCGGCGCGTGGTGGCCATTGCGCCGATGGTGATCGACATGCTCAACATGAAGGCGCAACTCCGGTGGTCCGAAAAGATGTACGGCCAGCCGAGCGAGGAAATCAGCGATTACACCCGGCTGAACCTGCACCTCGAAATGGACGAGCCGCGCATGGTCGAGCTGCGCAGTTACGTGGACCCGTATTCGTATCGCGCCCGGTACACCATGCCCAAGCTGATCCTGCTCGGCACGAACGACCCGTACTGGACCGTCGATGCCTTGCGCCATTACTGGGCCGACCTCCCGGAGCCGAAGCTGGTTTATCAAACGCCCAACGCCGGCCACGACCTCGACGGCGGCCAGCACGCCAGCGCGGCCGTGGCGGCTTTTTATCAAATGGTCGCCGACCGCCAGCCTTTGCCGGCCATGACGTGGACAATCACCAACGCGGCGGACGGCGCGACGATCGAGGCGCACGTGACGCCCGCGGCCCGGCGGTTCACGCTCTGGACCGCGGAGTCCACGGACCGCGACTTTCGCGACGACAAATGGTCAGCCCAGACGATCGAGGCGACCGAGGGTGGCCAAGCGGCCTCCGCCCAAGTGCCCATGCCGGCGAGCGGTTACCGCGCGTTTTTGCTCGAAGCCACGCTCGTTTCGCCGACCGGCCAGGAATACCAGCTCTCGACCGAAGCGCGCGTCACGCCGGATGGTTTGCGGTAAAGTAGGCACCGCAATCCCAGCGGCTGCGCAAACGGAATGCGGTCATTTGCTGTCCTTCAGGGTTTTGCGGTTTTCGGCTGAAGGCTATCTGCCAAGGCGGGGTCTTTCTCAATGATTGCCTTCACGAAGGCCCGATAAACGTCCGGGTCGCGAACGGCCAACTGCCTGGCGAGGTCGATCAACTCCGAGCGCGTGTACCAGGTGGAATATTTGCGATGTTCGAGCAATAACTGTTGTAGTTCGGGGCTCTGTTGGGCCTCGGGCTTGCCGTCCAACTCGGATACGGCGGCAATCACTCCGTTCATAACTGCCTCGGACGACACGCGCTCGATCTTCACGGTCGGATCGACCTTGTGGATGGCTTGGACGATCTGCTCGCGGTCGTCTTCGTTTTTCCCCCACAAGACCTTTAGCAGGTTGGGCACCGCACTGGCGGCGGCCGGGCCAAGGTCGCCCAACCGCGAGGCGGAGTTCAGCGCCAGGCGCGGATCCTCCATGCCCTTGACCATATCTTCCAAGCCGGCGCTGCCAGTTTCGAACTTCTCGGTGAGTTGAGCCGACTGCGCATCCTTGCGCATGACCTGATCTAACTCCGGCATCTCCGTGCGCAGTTCCGGCTGAATACGGCCAACGGCCCGGAGTGCCTCTGAACGCAGGTTTTGGTCGGGCGTGGATTTGGCGTAATCCAGCAGCGCCGGCACCAATGGCTTGGCGCGGTCGCCAACGGCCGCGAGGGTTTCCGCGGCGAGCAGGCAATCGGTAGTGTCCTTGCCCTTCAGGCCGGCACCGATGAGTTCCATGATCCGCGGATCCGGGCCGGCCGGAGTGCGGATCAAGGCACAAGCGGCGCCGAAGCGCACCTTCGGATCGGCGTCATTCAGCAAACTTACCAGGCCGGGAAGCCACGTTGCGGCAGCCTCCGGCTCCTTCGCATACACTTCTGCGATGGTGAGGGGAAGGTAACGCCGCATTGCCGGCGAATCTTGGCCCGGATCGGCGAGCATCGCCGTCAGCGCGGGGAGGTCCTTAGCCACCAACCCCAGGCGCTTGAGCGAAAACAACGCCGTAACCCCTTCGCCATTCTCATTCGCGAGCGCAGCCTTCCAAAGGAAATCCATCAGTCCGGGGACATCCTTCCCCAACTCCGCCATGGCCGCGCGTGCACGGTCGCGAACCATGAGCGCCGGATCACCCACCCGAAGGCCGGTGAGGTCGCCCAAGGTGGCGGGATCGCGAACCGCCGCTTTCAACACCTCGAAGGCAGCGTCGCGGCGATTCCCGAACAGGCCGAGCGCGTCGATGACTTTAGATTCGGGCCAACTCACACCGCTCTTGGGCAAGGGAACGAGCAGGGCAGCGCGCAATTCGCGCCGCGCGTTTTCCAACTCGGCCTCGGAAAGCGGCGGCTTGGCTGGCACAAAGCTCAAGACTCGGGGAGTCAGCCCGTCGCTGGCGTCCTTGACGCTCGGCCTGCCGCCAAGCGCCACCGAGTTCGTGCCCGCAGTGTCCGGCGGCGCGGAATGGCGGAGTCCGGTCGAAAACCAAACCAGAAGGAGAAGCCCCGCAAACAGCAGGGAAACGGTTTTGAATTTGTTCATAACGATCAGCAGTTTGGCGAGGGATGAAAGCGCCGGCCCCAGTCTTCCGGTCGCCGTCGCGGCGGCGGCAATGCGGGCAACCACATCTGAAGGCGTCGCCGAAACCGCACGATCGAGCAGCAGCGCCCCCAGCACGACCGAAGAACACGCCACGCCGCGCTGAGTGAACCAGTCCCGCAATCGCTCCAGCGCGCGACCCACGCGCATCTTCGCCGCGGCTTCGGTGGTGCCAAGCGCGGCGCCCACGTCGTGCATCGGCTTTCGCAAAAAGAACCGCAACAAGATCGCGCGACGGTCCCTTTCGCCAAGGTCATGCAAGGCCTCGTCCAGGAGCGGCTCGATTTCCCGCCATACCGGGGCGTTGGCATCGGGGGCATTCATCTGGGCGGCCTCCTGTTCGCGTCGCCGCCGCCGTTCCTCGGTGCGACGAGCCTTGGCCGCCAGGTGGCACGCCGTGCGATAGAGCCAGCCGGGCAGAGACGGGTGTGTCAGCAAGGTGAACGAGCGACGGGCGAGAAGCAGGAACACCGTTTGCGTGGTCTCCTCGGCCAACTGGTGGTCAGACAACTGGCGTCGGACGGCAGAGTGCACGAGATCGACATAGCGCTTCGTCAACTCGGCAAAAGCCGCCTCGGAACCATCGATCGCGTACGCGCGCAGCAATTCAGCGTCCTGCATCCCAACCATCATATCCCCGCCCAGCCCGAAAAGTAACAGCCGCGTCTCGCCCTCCCGTTCCAGGGAGATGACCACACCACGGTGCCGCGTCCAATCTGACCGGGCATGACGCCGCCACCCGCTTCTGTTACGTTGTCCCCGTGAAACGCGCTGTGCCGCTCCTGGTTTGCCTGGTCCTCGGATGGTCTTTCCGGCCGGCCAGTGCGGCCACACCCGGCGGCGAGGAATTCGTCGGCCCGTTCCCGAGCTGGCGCGACCTGAAGCGCGATTACGGCGCCAAAGGCGACGGCCAGGCCAACGACACCGAGGCGCTCCAGTGGGCCTTGATGGACCTCACCAAGCACACGAATTTCTCGGTCCTGTACGTGCCCGCCGGGGTCTATCGCCTCACCGAGCCGGTGCGCACGCTGCGCAAGACACACACGGACGCCCTGGGCGTGGCGCTGATCGGCGAGGATCCCGCCACGACCGTCTTTCTGTGGGACGGCCCGCGCGGCGCGCCCATGCTGACGTGGGACGCTTGGTACTCGAAGATTTCGCGGCTCACCCTGGACGGGGCCGGGCGCGCGGGGGCGGCGCTGTTTTACGGACCGGCCTTTTCCACCTACAACGAGACGAGCGACATGGTGTTCCGCGACGCGCAGGCCGGCATCCATTTCGGCGAGGAAAGCACGCAAGGCCAGGCCGAGAACGCCGTCCTCCGCTGCCGGTTTCTGCGATGTTCTCTGGCCGGCGTGCTTACCGAGAACTGGAACTCGATGGACATCTGGGTCTGGAACTCGCGCTTCGACGACTGCCGCTTTGGCCTGCTGAACCAGATGGGCAACTACCACACCTCGCACAACCTGTTCCA
>JAKCAB010000347.1 GCA_021839785.1 bacterium
GGGCCAATGGTGGTGCGGGGCAATGCCAGTACTTCGCGAGTTCGATCAGAGACGGGCCTGTTGGGCGGGGATCATCGTCTCGCGCACCCGGCGCTGGACCTCGAAAGGCGTCCACACGTTGCTCCGCCAGATGTGGACGAGCCGGCCTTCGGGGGAGATCAGGGCCGTCCGCAAATCATGCGTGATCACGCCGCCTTCAGGTTTGTAGAGCAGGCCGAAGAGTTGGGCCACGCGATCCACCTGCTCCGGCGTACCGCAGGCGAAGGTCCAGGTCTTCTCGTCGCGGTTGTAGCGCGCGGCATAGTCCTTGAGCACCTGCGGCGTGTCGAACGCCGGATCGAAACTCACCGACAACAGGTGGAACTTGCCGGGGAACTCTTTGCTCAGCCGCGCCTGCAAGGAGGCGAAGTTCCTGGACATGAGCGGGCAGTAATTGGGCAGCGGACAGCGCGTGTAGATGAAGGTCACCAGCACGGCCTGCCCGCGATAGTCGCGCAGGTGAAAGCTCTCGCCATTCTGATCGGTCAAGGTGAAGTCCGGCACCGGCGAGCCAATGGCCACGGGGTCCGCGGCCGAAGCTTCGGCGGGAGCCGCGGGGACTGGTTTTGCCATGTCGGCGGGCGCCTGGTCGAGCTTCGCAAGGTCCGCGATCCACGAATCGTCCTTGGTGACCACGAGCCGGAACTTCACGGCGTCGCCAGCCTTCAAGCCGCGCAGCTCCGTCGGGTCCTTGACCGTGAACGGCATGGTCATGGACGGCATGTAGCCGGGGATTTCTTCGTGCTCGATGTGGACCGTCGTGCCGTCGGCATCCAGGCTGCGGACCACGCCCTTGACGTCGAAGGTTTGCCGGTCCGCGGCGCTCGAGGCGGCATGGGCCGACGCGTGAGGCAGATGGGCAACCAACACGGCGGCGGTGATCGCGGCCAGGGTGGCGAGGCACAACAAAGCCAGGGTGGTTTTCGCTTTCATAAGTCGATTCGTTGCAGTTTCCAGATGCCTCCGCCCAGCGACAGGCCCAGCCAAAGCAGAACCGAGGCGGTGGCCAGCGGGATGGGCACCGCGAGGGCGGCGGGTTTGGGTAAATTGACGGCGCGGAACACGTCCACCGGGTTGATGAGCAACCAGCTCGCCAGCGTCTGCGAGCGCTGTGCGAGCGCGGCGTGCGCGGGGCGGGGTTCCGTCTCGCCGGCGAAGGCTTTGTGCAGGTCGGCTGCGGAGTTGACGTGCATGGCGTCGGTGGCGGTTTCGATCTCCAGCGCCGCTTGGGCGGAGTTGGAGCTGAGCACCACGCCCATCGCCACCAGGTCGAAGACAAACACGGCCCCGCACCAGGCGAGCAGCGCCAGCACCAGCGCCTGCACCCGCGTGCGGCAGCAGGTGGAAATGAGCAGCCCGATGGCGAGGAACACGACACCCAGCACCAACCCCGATAGCGCCAGCGTGAGGAACGAACCCACGGCGCGGTCCTTCGCCGCCAATCCAATGGCCGTGCCCGCGATGGCAAACCCAAGCGTAAGCGGAAACGCCAGCGTCAACACGCCACCCAAAAACTTGCCAAGGAGGACACGCGCCCGGCTCGTTCCGCCAGCCACGATCAAGGCCAGCGTGCGCTCCTCGCGTTCGCTTACCATGAGATCGTGCCCGAGCAGCAGCGCCAGCAACGGCACGAGGTATTGCACGAGGTTCAGCAGGCTCACGACCGTGCGCTCGTAGCCTTGCACGCCGATGCGGCCGATTTGCGCCAGACCGAAGAGGCTCGTCAACGCGATCGCCCCCAACCAGACCGCCGTGCAGGCGATCACCCAGCCGCTGCGGAAGCGATCGCTGAATTCCTTTGTGGCGATGAGCCAAAGCGGTTTCATGCGATCACCTCCTCCCGTTCGCGGCTGCGTTGCCGGCGAGCGATGCGATGGTAAACGGCCTCCAGCGAATCTTCGCCGTGCTGGGCGCGCAATTCGCCCAGCGAGCCGCGGGCGGCCAAGCGGCCTTCCAGCAGGATGGCGGCGTGCGTGGCGAGCGGTTCGATGGCAGACATGGTGTGCGTGGAAATCAGCAGTGTGGCGCCGCGCGCGTGCTCTTCCTGGAGGATTCCCTGCAAGCCGTCCAGCAACGCCGGATCGAGGCCGTTGAAAGGTTCGTCGAGCACCAGGACTTGCGGCTGGCCGCAAAGGGCGAGCGCGAGTCCGAGCCGTTGCAGCATGCCTTTCGAGAGCTGGCGCACCGGGCGGTCCTGCGCGGCGTAAAGTCCCACCCGCTTGAGTTGGCGCTCGAGTTCCGCCGGCGGGTGGCCCTTCAAGCGGGCGAAGAAGAGTCCGTTGTCCCGGACGGTCCGATGCGGATAGAGCGCGATGCGTTCGGGCAGATAGCCAAACACGGCGCGGCGGTCGGCATCGCGAATCGGCTGCCCTTGCCAAAGAACCTCACCACGGCTCGGACGAATCAACCCCAGCAGGCAACCGAACAGCGTGGACTTGCCGGCACCGTTCGGACCCAGCAACGCCAGGATGCTGCCCGCGGCTACGGCCAGCTCCACGCCTGCGAGGGCACGAACGCTGCCGTAGCGCTTGGCGACTTGGTTGAATTCGAGGCAGGCGTTCATCTGAAAAAGGTCGCCAGCGGCTCACCGTTCACAATCCGAAGCACGAACTTCGAAATCCGAAACAAATCCGAGCTTCGAAATCCGAAGCCTTGGCCGGCGGTTCGCGCCGCGGTGGCATTTCGGACTTCGGATTTCAGTTTTCCTTCGGATTTCGAGATTCGAGTTTCGGTTTTCAGACGCGGTGGAGTCATCAGCGGCGCAGGATCCGTCACGCCGGGCGTCTCCAGCAGCGGCAGCAGTTCCTCGCCTTTGCGGAGCAGGGCCAGGGCGGGGCTGAGCGCGAAGACGCGGGCTTCCGGATGCCGATCCACGATGTAGCCGAAAAGATCGGTCTCGTGATAAGGCGTGTCGCCCACGCCGTCTTGATCCGCATCGGCGCCGGTGTAGTCGCTCCAATAATTGCCGCGCCCGCGATCGGAGAACTG
Source organism: bacterium (assembly GCA_021839785.1). The sequence continues at coordinate 3,028 of JAKCAB010000347.1, forward strand.
GTTCGCGGCCTGCCGACCCTTCGCAACTTCATTGAGCGGCTGCCAGACTTGGTCGGTGTTGCGGAGAAAGGCATTACCCGTGAAGACGTTTTCCTCCGAACCATTGCTCAGATAGAGGCCGATGTCGTTGTTGGCAATGACGTTCTCCTCGAAGCGATTCTGCACCGCCAGTTGCACGAAGAGCCCGCGGTTCTGACCCCATACGGTATTGCGTGCGAGACGCGAGTGCTCGACTTGCATCAGCAGGATGCCGTGCCGCCGGTTGGCGAAGGCGCGGTTGCCCTCGACCACGCAGTCGCGCGCGAACATCAGGGCGGCGCCCACCGCGTTGCGGTCGAGCGTGTTTCCCAGCAGTCGGTTCCGGTGGGAGTACATGTAATGGATGCCGAAGCGCGTTTCCTCGATCCGATTGCTCGCGATCAGGTTGTCGTCGGCATAGGAGAAATAGGCCCCGTCGCGCGTGCCGGCGATGGAGTTGCCCGCGATGACGTTGTGCCGCGTCTTCCAGAGGTGCACACCATTGCCACGCTGGGCGGGCGGAACGTTCGTGTCACCCAGGACCGTGTTGTTCTCGACGCGACAATCGTTGACACCGCGAAGGTAGATGCCGAAACCGCCGCCTTCGACGCGGCAGTCGGCCACCGTCACGCCGTCCGCGGCAATCATGATGCCGGCATCGAAGGTGCCCAGATCGCGGCCGCCATTGCGCACCGTGAAACCGCGCACGCTGACGCCTGCGGCTTGGATCGTGATGGGAGTGCCGGCGCCACCGGCGTCGATGACGGGCGAGTTCGTGCCGAGCAGGTGCAGGGGTTTGTCGAGGACAACGCGCTCGCGGAAGACCGTCGGGCCGGTGACCAGGATGGTGTCGCCGCTCTTCGCGGTGGCGACGGCGTGGGAGAGAGAGTCCGTGGCGGCAATGGTCTCCGCTGGCGCACTCACCTGGAAGGAAAGCAGGACAAGCGAAAAAATCAGAGAACCGCCACAATCCAAGACACTGGCGCACCTGCACAGCTTCCGGGGGGCGCGAGTCCTTCGACACTCTTCATCGAACTGAATTGACCGCAGCGAACTCACAACTTCGCGAGGGTGGGGTCAGGATTTCCACCAATGAAGCCCAGCAGAGTAAAGACGGCCGTGTTGATGAAGCGCGTGCGCTCGAAGGCGATCAAGACGGCGACGCTGATCATTACCACCGCGCTGGTCCATTGGAGGCCACGCATCAGCCAGGGGCGGTTCGCATATTTCCAGGTGAAGTCCCCGACGGACACCGCGATGGCCGCCATCGGCACCGCCAGCGCCAGCGAGTAAGTGCCCAGCACCAGCGCGCCGAGATACCATGTCGAGGTGCCGATGAAGATCAGCAGCGGATACAGAATCGCCCCGCCCATGCAGGTCAGGCAACTCACGGACAGACCCAGCCCGGCACAAAATGAGTTGAGCGGTGTGATGTTGCCCGGCTGGCGCAGGCCGAGGCAGGGTTGGCGGATGATGGCGGCGCGTTTCGGCGAAACCAGCTCAACCGCCGCGGCCAGACCGAGCCGGATTTTGCGGCCCAGTTTGCCGAGCCAGACAAAGCACGACGCACTGCGTTTGAACAGGCCGAGCGCCTTCAGGGCAAAGAAGACGAGGAACGCCGCGCCGAGCCAGTTTGCGAAGCCGGTCCAGTGTCCGAAGAGCCGGGTGTGACCTTCGTGCCCTGAATGGGCGGGAGTCGTCGCGACCTTGGTCGTGCTGGACCGGCCTTGCCAGAGCGCGCCCGGGTTGGGACCGCAGATCGCCTCGATGACCGGCTGGATTTGTTTGGCCACGGCGCCTTCGCCGCTGATCAAACTGCGGCCGATCAGCGACACGGTGGCGCCGCTGATCATGTAGAGCAGTGTGAAGCCGGCCACAAAGCCGGCCAGGTTGACAAGAATGCGCCGTCGCACCGGCGCGGGCAGCCGGGCGTCGCGTTCGGCGAGCGCGGCGGAACTGACCACCCCCGCAATGATGCCGGTATAGTATGTGGTGAGTTCAATGGCGCACGGGCTGAGAATGACCATGAGCGCGCCAATCACGCCGAGCATGAAAACTAGCGTTGTGGCCAGTGTGCGCGCCGGGGCCGGTTCGACCACCGGCAGCTTCCACGCGAAGACGCGTTTCGGTGTTTTGCCCACGTCGGAGACGAGCAGACGGAAATGATCGCGGTTCGCGCCAAAGATCGGCTTGCCGTAGTTATCGAGCAGAGGAAACACAATGAGATAGAGGTTGTGGTGTTCGCTCACCACCACGGGCGCGCCAAGGGAGGGATAGGTGTCGCCGTGGTCGTCTTCGAGCAGCACCTTGCCGCGCAGGTCAACGTGTTCGATGGAGC
>JAKCAB010000580.1 GCA_021839785.1 bacterium
TTCGACGAAGTAACCGGTTTTCACAACCCGACCAACATCGGCTTTGGCCTCAACAAGGCAAGCGACCAAGTCTTCCTCAGCCACTTGCCCGGCGACGGCCAGGACCGCGTCGTGGACGCCGTGAGTTTCAAAGGCCAGGAAAACGGCTGGTCGTTCGTGCGCTTCGATCAGGGCGACGCCGGGGACAATTCGGACGACTTGTGGGACGCCGCGACCCCGCGCACGCGCGACTCGGCCAACGCCGGCATTCCGCCGCGCGTCGCCCTCACCGAAATCATGTACCACGAGGGCGGTTTGCCCACGAATGTCGTGGATCCGGCGCTGCTGGAATTCATCGAACTCCACAACGGCGCCGCGAAATCGGGGGCGCTCTTCGACACCAACGGCACCTGGCGCCTGCGCGGCGGCATCGAATTCGATTTTCCACCCAACGTCGTGCTGGCACCTAACGAGCGTGTGCTGGTTGTCCCGTTCGATCCGGCAGTTGACGTCGCCACGCTGGCCGGCTTTCGCCAGGTCTATGGCCTGGCACCCACGGTCCGCCTCTTCGGGCCGTACCAGGGCCGGCTGGGAAATGACACGGATCGGGTCGCGATCGAAAAGCCGCTCGCGCCGGACCTGCCCGGCGAACCGGCTTCCTGGGCGGTGGTAGACGAAGTCATTTACTTCGACCAAACCCCGTGGCCAGGCGGCGCCGATGGCCAGGGACAAAGTTATCAGCGGATCGACGAGGCGCGGCCCGGCAGCGATGGCAACAATTGGTTCGCCGCCAGCCCCACGCCGGGCACGGCTGGGACCGAAGCCGACGCGGATCACGATGGCCTGCCCGATTCGTGGGAACAGGCCCACGGGTTCGATCCGGAAAACTCTGCCGACGCGGCGCTGGACGCGGATGCCGACGGCCTGACCAACCTCCAGGAGTACCGGGCGGGCACCGATCCGCGCGATCCCGACAGCCTGCTGCGCATCGAAGCGTTTTCCGTGACCGGCGACGGCACGGTCACGATTCGCTGCCGCGTCGGCGCTGGCCAGACCTACAACCTGATCGCAACCACCGATCTGGAGACGGACTTTTGGTCCCCGATCCAGCAAGTCCAGTCCGGCGCCGGCGAAACCGAAGTCACGATCAGCCTTCCACCGCCCGGCGACCGCTACCGCTTTTACCGGCTCGCGAAGTGAGGAACGAAAATCCCGCCCCGGCCTGGCGAGGCTTGTTGGCGCCAGAGAGATGGTTGTGGCGGGGCGGAGAACGGTTCCCGCTTCATCCGCAGCGCGTCGCCGACATCGTTCAGGCCGCTGGCGTGGGTCAAGTGCGCGAACATCAATGCAACGGTCTGGCTCCAACTGTTGAACGTACGCTCCTGCTGGGCGACGCCGGCTTCGCGAGCGAACTTCGGCACCCGATGGGGAGGCCTCAGGTTGCCGCCCCACCGGAATTGGCCCGGTTGTTGCGGCACTAAACCGAAGTGCCCGACCGGGCGGAAGCCTGGACGCGGTCTTTACTTCGCGGCGGGCGTCGTGACAATGCGCGCTAGCCAATCCGGGGAAGCCTGCTGCGCACGGCACGAATCGCCTTGGCGATGCAATTCTCCCGCGTGGCGAATAGACCGGCTTTATGCCTTCCTGCGAAGAACCGAAGTGCGCGACGGACTGCGAACTGGCCCGCTGGCCCTGCCCGTTCCGATTGGATGCTCATCTCGCGCTGATCACCGGCGGTGGCAGCGGGCTGGGTCTGGCGATGGCGCGGTGCATGATTGCGGCGGGCGCTCGCGTGGTGTTGGCCGGGCGACGCGAGGCGCGGTTGAAAGAGGCGGTTGCCAGCCTGGGCAACCAGGCGGGTTATCTCGCGCACGACGTGACCGACCTCGCCGTGGCGCCCGCGCTCGTCGAAAGGGTGGCCCGCGAGTTCGGTCCGATCGGCATCCTGGTGAACAACGCCGGGGTCCATCTCAAGAAGGCGGCAGTGGACACCACCGAGGAGGAGTTTCTCCAAGTCCTGACCACGCATGTGCTGGGCGCGCACGCGTTGAGCCGGGCCGTGGCGCCGGCCATGATCGCGCGCGGTGCCGGCTCGATCCTGTTCATCGCTTCGATGGCCTCGCTGTTTGGCATCCCAAAGGTCGTGGCCTACTCCGCAGCCAAGAGCGCCTTCGTGGGTATGGTGCGCGCGCTGGCCACGGAACTGTCGCCGCACGGCGTGCGCGTGAACGCCCTCGCGCCGGGCTGGATCGAGACCGACATGTCGCGCCAGGCGATGGCGGGCGACCCGGAGCGCGAGCGCAAGATTCTGAGCCGGACGCCGATGGGCCGGTTCGGCGAACCGGATGACGTGGGCATGGCGGCGGTGTACCTGAGTTCGCCGGCCGCGCGGTTCATCACCGGCGTGGTCCTGCCGGTCGATGGCGGGGCAAGCATCGGCTTTTAACTGTTCCCGGCACCATGAAACTCGGCCTCGGCCTGTACCGGCACCAACTCGACGGCGACCATTTCCGCTTCGCGAAACAATGCGGCTGCACGCACCTGGTCGGGCACTTGGTGGACTATTTCCGCTCCTCGCGGTCGAACCGCCCCGGCGATCAACCGGTGGGCGACGACACCGGCTGGGGTCTGGCCGGCGATCCGGACCGGTTGTGGACTTACGAGAAATTGGCAGCGCTACGGGCCCAAATCAACGCGGCGGGATTAGAACTGGAGGCGATCGAGAACTTCGATCCCGCGCATTGGTACGACGTGCTGCTCGACGGTCCGAGGAAGGCGCAGCAGCTTGAAAACCTCAAGACGATCGTCCGCAACGTGGGCCGGGCGGGCATTCCGGTCTTCGGTTACAACTTTTCGATCGCGGGCGTGGCCGGGCGGGTGAAAGGCGCGTTCGCCCGCGGCGGCGCAGAAGCGGTGGGCACGGACGGGCCGTTCGACACGCCGATGCCGCGCGGCATGGCGTGGAACATGGTCTATGATCCGCACGCCCCGCCTGGCCCCGAGCCGGTAGCGACGAGGGAGCAGCTTTGGCAGCGGTTGCAGGATTTTCTGGATGCCTTGCTGCCGGTGGCCGAGGAAGCCGGGGTGACGCTCGCCGCACACCCGGACGATCCACCCATGCCGACGGTGCGCGGGCAACCGCGACTGGTATTTCAGCCGGTGCTTTACCAGAAGCTGCTGGACCTCCGGCCAAGCCCGCGGAACGCGCTCGAGTTTTGCGTCGGTTCGCTGGCCGAGATGACCGGGGGCGACGTTTATGAAGCGACGGACCGCTACAGCCGGCAGGGCAAGCTGGCCTATGTCCACCTCCGCAACGTGCGCGGCAAGGTGCCGCATTACCGGGAGACCTTCATCGACGAAGGCGACGTGGACGTGCTCCGCCTGTTGCGCATCCTGAAACGGAATGGTTTTGGCGGCGTGATCATTCCCGATCACGCGCCGCAGATGACCTGCGCTGCGCCGTGGCACGCCGGCATGGCGTACGCGCTCGGTTACTTGCGCGCCGCGCTGCAGAGCCTGGACGCTCCTTGAGCGCACACGGCACCGCCGGCGAGGCGGCCCGGTTTCCTTCTGGTCGGCCGGCCACCGCTCGCGTAACCTCCCGCCATGAGTGCTCACGATGCCGAAGCCACGATGGCGGTTTTCCTCGACCTCGAGAACATCGCCCTCGGCGCGCGCGATGCCCACTACCCGCGGTTCGATATCCGGAAGGTCATCGAGCGCTTGCTGCTCAAAGGCCAGATCGTCGTCAAGAAGGCGTATTGTGATTTCGACCGTTACAAGGAGTTCAAACGCGACCTCCACGAAGGCGCCTTCGAGTTGATCGAGATTCCTCACATCCGCCAGTCCGGGAAGAACTCGGCCGACATCCGCATGGTGGTGGACGCCCTCGACCTGTGTTACACGAAGAGCCACGTGGACACGTTCGTGATCATCAGCGGCGATTCGGATTTCTCGCCCTTGGTGAGCAAGCTGCGCGAAAACGCCAAGACCGTCATCGGCGTCGGCGTGAAGAATTCCACCTCCGACTTGTTCATCAACAACTGCGACGAGTTCCTGTACTACGACGACCTGGTGCGCGCCCACCCATCCAAAGCCCGCCAGCGCACCGCCGAAACGGCCTCGGCGGCGACCAAGACCGCCCCCGATTCCAAGAGCGCCACCGTGGCCGAAGCCCTGGACTTGGTGGTCGAGACGCTGGACGCGATCACCGAAGAGCGCGGCGAAGACGAGCGCATCTGGGGCTCGATGATCAAACAGGCCATCAAACGCCGAAATCCCGGCTTCAACGAGCGGTTCTACGGGTTCCGCTCCTTCAACGACCTCCTGCTCGAAGCCGAGAAGCGCAATTTGCTCAAGCTGGAGGCGGACGAAAAATCCGGCGGATACACCGTCGAAGCGGTCGATTAGCCGCCGCCGGGTTGGATTCCAGGCTTGCGAGACCGGCCGTTTCCGGCGAAAAACCAGCCATGCTTCGCGCCGACCATCCGGCCTCTGCCGGCTTCGATCTGACCGCCTACCTTGCCCGCGCCACCGATGCGGTGAATCGCGCGCTGGATCGCTTTTTGCCGCGGGCGACCGCCAAGCCCGCCACCCTCCACAAGGCCATGCGCTACTCGCTCTTCGCGGGTGGCAAGCGGCTGCGCCCGGCCTTGTGCCTCGCGGCCGCCGAGGCCTGCGGCGGCGGTTGGCCCGCCGCGCTGCCTTTGGCCTGCGCTGTCGAGTGCATCCACACCTACTCGCTCATCCACGATGATCTGCCGGCGATGGACAACGACGACTTTCGCCGGGGCAAGCCCACAAACCACAAAGTCTTCGGCGAAGGTGTCGCCATCCTGGCCGGCGACGCGCTGCTCACGCAGGCGTTCGAGATCGCCGCGCAGTCCGAGGCCGCCCCGCGCTACCCGCACCGGGATCTCGTTATGGAAGTCGCGAAGGCCGCCGGTTCGCTGCAACTGGTGGGTGGCCAGGTCGCGGACCTGGAAGCGGAGGGCCAGTCCATCTCCGCGGCCCAACTCCGGTACATCCACGAGCGCAAGACCTCGGCCCTCCTCTGCTGCTCTGTCCGACTGGGCGGCATGAGCGCCAACTGCCCGCCGCGCGAACTCGAGGCTCTGACCGACTTCGGTTACCACGTTGGCCTGGCCTTCCAGGTCATCGACGACATCCTCGATGTCACCCAGACGAGCGAGCAATTGGGAAAAACCGCCGGCAAGGACACGGCGGCGAGCAAGGCGACCTACCCGGCGATTGTCGGCCTGGAAAAATCGCGGCGCATCGCCACCCAACTGACCGATAAAGCCTTCGCCGTGCTCAAGCCATTCCGCGGCCGCGCGGAGGCTCTGCAGGCCCTCGCCGATTACCTCCTCAAGCGCGACCG